>NZ_JBHYMK010000015.1:0-33993 GCF_042743065.1 Streptomyces sp. NPDC058872 | reverse complement strand
CGGGGGCCCCCCGCCCCCGGGGGGGTGGGGGGGGGTGGGTGTGTTGGGTGTCCGGTGGGGCGGGGGGTCCGGGCCGGGGCGGGGGGGTGGGGGGGGGGGGGGGCGGGGGCGCCCCCGGCCGGCGACTGCGAACTCATATCAGGGTGATGGTGATCATCTCTTCCGCACGACCACGAAATCGGCCAGCGCGGTGAGCTGGTCACGCACCCGGGCGGGCATGTCCACCGCGTTCAGGGCGTCGAGGGCGACGGCGTGCTGACGACGCGCCTCCTGGGCGGTCCACTCGCGACCGCCCGCTTCTTCGATGAGGGCCGCACGGGTGGCGAACTCCTCCTCGGAGAAGCTCTCGAAGTCGGTGGACTTGGCGTCCGCGGCGAGCAGTTCGCCGAGCTGCTCCGAGGCGGGTCCGCCCGCGGCGAGGGCGGCGACGACCGGGAGGGACTTCTTGCGCTGGCGCAGGTCGCTCCAGGTCTGCTTGCCGGTGGACTCCGGGTCGCCCCAGATGCCCAGCAGGTCGTCCACGGCCTGGAAGGCCAGGCCGAGGTGGTAGCCGTACTCCTCCAGCTTGTCCGCGGTGCGGTCGTCGGCCCCGCCGAGGACCGCACCGATGGAGACGGCGCAGGCGAGCAGGGCACCCGTCTTGTTGCCCTCCATCTCCAGGCACTCCTCGACGGTGACCCGCTCGCGGTGTTCGTAGGAGATGTCCTGGGCCTGCCCGTCGATGAGCTTGCGGCTGGCCGTGGTCAGCCGGCGGGTGGCCCGGCCGGCTTCGACGGTGCCGAGTTCGAGCAGGATCTCGTTGGCGAGGGCGAACAGCGCGTCGCCGACGAGGATCGCCTGCGCGGGGCCGTGCACCTTCCACACGGTGTCCCGGTGACGGCGCTGCTCGTCGCCGTCCATCAGGTCGTCGTGGAGCAATGAGAAGTTGTGGACGAGTTCGACGGCTACGGCACCGGGGATCCCGACCTCGGGGGCGGCACCCGCGGCCTCGGCCGACAGCAGGGCGAGCGCGGGGCGGACGGCCTTGCCGCCGTCGCCGTCGACGGGGTTGCCCTGTGCGTCGATCCAGCCGAAGTGGTAGGCGGCCACGGTGTCCATGGGCGGCGCGAGGCGGTCGACGGCCGCCCGCAGTACGGGGGTGGACAGGGTCCGCCCCCGCTCCAGCAGTGCGGACACGTCCGCGGTGTCGACGGCCGGATTCTCCGGCTGCACTGTCGGCACGGTCTCTCCTCTTGTTCCGGTACTCACACTCATACCGCCTCCTGCAGCGGATGGTCATGGCGGCGGCCTAGGGCGGAGAGCGCGGCGTCCGCGGCGGTGAGACCACTGCGGACGGCACCCTCCATGGTCGCGGGCCAGCCGGTGGCGGTCCAGGCCCCGGCCAGGTACAGGCCGGGTGCCCGGGTGCGGGCGCCGGGACGGAGCCGGCCGACGCCCGGGGCGGGGGCGAACGTGGCGGTCCGCTCCCTGGTGACGAAGAAGTCGCGGATTCCGGCGCCGCGGGCGGCGGGCAGCAGTCGCTCCAGGGCCGGGAGGTACTTCTCGCGCAGGGCGGCGACGGGTTCGTCGATCTCGTCCTGGGCGGCGGACTGGGAGACGGCGAGGTACTGGCCGCCACCGGTGAGTCCGGAGGAATCGGTGCGGTCGAAGACCCACTGCACCGGGGAACCCAGCGCGGTGAAGAAGGGCTGCTTCAGCACCTTGCGGTCGTAGACGACGTGCAGGTTGAGGATCGGGGCGGTGCCGATGTCGAGGAGCCGGTCGGGATCGTCCAGGGCTCCCTCGGGCAGCAGGCCGTGGGTCTCCTGCTGGGGGACGGCGAGGACGACGGCATCGGCGAGGATGCGCTCCCCGGGCACGTCGACGGCCCAAAGCCCCTCGACGGTACGGGAGATCCGCTCGACCTTGGTGCGGAGCGCGGTGCGGACGCCGAGGGCATCGAGCTCCTTCGCCGCCCTGGTGTCGTGGAGCTCGCCGAGCGGGACGTGGGCCCAGCCGATGTCGGCGGCACCGGGTTCGGAGAGCAGCCCGGTCTTGAAGACCATCGCGGCGAGAGCCATGGAGGCCTGTGGCGCGGGGGCGTTGAGGGTGGGGATGCCGACGAGGTCCCAGAGGGCCTCGACGGCCCGCGGGGACTGGCCGTGCCGACCGAGCCAGGTGGCGAAGTCGATCCCGTCGAGCGCCGGATCGGCGGGGTCGAGCCGCTTGAGGGCCAGTGCGGCCCGGCCGACGGAGGCGCGCTCGGCGAGGGAGAGGTGCGGATAGGCGGCGAGGCTGCGCACGAGGTGCAGCGGTACGGGGAGGCCGTCGCGGCGGATCCGGCCGAGGCGGGGGCCGCGGGGGTGGCCGACGTCGAGGACCGGGACGTCGAGGCGGTCCTGGAGCGGGGCGAGCCGTGCGCCGTCGATCCGGTCGAGGAACCAGCGGTAGGCGGTGCAGCAGCGCAGGTAGACGTGCTGGCCGTTGTCCACGGTCAGGTCGCCGCGGCGGAACGAAAAGGCCAGGCCGCCGAGTCGGGGCCGGCCTTCGAGCAGGGTGACCCGGACGCCGGTGCCGGCCAGTTGGAGCGCGGCGGTGATCCCGGCGAGCCCTCCGCCGACGACGACGGCGCGGGGCTGCCGGGCGTCCTGCTCGGTTCCCTGGTGGATCACTCGCCCCCCTTTCGGGTCGTGCCGGGACGGCCGGGGGCGCAGGCGCGCGCCCCGGACAGGGACGCCCGGGCGGAGCCCGGGGTTGACCGGAGGTCGGCGGCAGGGGCGGCCGGGCGCATCAGACGCGCCTCCTGCCGGAACGTCGGGCGATGTGCCGGGTGTCGAGGCCGGAGAGGCCGCGCACCGCCACGTAGGCCTTCTCGCGACCGGGGAGCGAGACGCGACCGCGCAGCACGGCCTCGGGGTCGCGCTCGATCCGGTCGAGGAGGCGCCGGTAGATGCCGGCCATGGCGGCGACGCAGGCGCCGCTGCGTCGGTCGAGCATGGGCAGCAGGTGGTAGCCCTCGGCGAACAGGGCCCTGGCGCGCCGCACTTCGAAGTGGACGAGC
The DNA here is from genome assembly GCF_042743065.1 of Streptomyces sp. NPDC058872. Lineage (NCBI taxonomy): Bacteria > Bacillati > Actinomycetota > Actinomycetes > Kitasatosporales > Streptomycetaceae > Streptomyces > Streptomyces sp. NPDC058872. The sequence goes on along the minus strand of NZ_JBHYMK010000015.1, from coordinate 30,953 downwards.
CCGGCGAAATCGGCTCCGGGAGCCGGGGCGTCGCTTCCGAAGCCGTCGCTGCAGCCGAACTTGGCGAGGTCGTCGGCGGGCAGGTAGGTGCGCCCGTTCTCCGCGTCCTCGCGCACGTCCCTGAGGATGTTGGTGAGTTGGAGCGCGAGCCCCAGGGTGTCGGCGTACTCGGGGGCACGGTCGGCGCCGTGGGCCCCGGGTTGGGTGCCGAAGACGCCGAGGGAGAGCCGGCCGATCGCCCCGGCGACGCAGCGGCAGTAGACCTTGAGGTCGTCCCAGGTCTCGTAGGTCGCGCCGCGGACGTCCATCAGGACGCCGTCGATGAGCTCGTCCAGGCCGTCGAGCGGAATCGGGAAGCGGTGGGACGAGTCGGCGAGGGCGACGGCGACCGGGTCGGTGTCGTCCTCGTCGACCGCGCCGGCCCTGATCCGGTCGAGCAACGCGCGGGTGGCTTCGAGCCGCTCCCGTTTGACGTCGGGCGCGAGGGTGCCGTCGCCGATGTCGTCCACGCGCCGCGAGAAGGCGTACAGCGCGGACATCGCCTGTCGCTTCTCGGCGGGGAGCAGTCGGATCCCGTAGGCGAAGTTGCGGGCCTGCTGCCCGGTGACCGCTTCGCAGTAGCTGTAGGCGGCCTGGACCGGTGCGGACGGCTGGTGCTGTGCCTCCACGGTCGCGTTCACCCCTCTTTCCGCGCCCGGAGCAGTACCGCTCCCGCCTGGCGCATCAGGCTCGGCTTGCTGGGCTTGGGCGGGCCGGCCAACACGTCGTACCCGGCGTCGGTGACGGCGTCGAGCGCCGCGAGTCCCCCTGCGGTGAATCCCGCGAGGAGGAGGCGTAGCCGGCCGTGGACGCTGGCGACGAGCGGGGTGCCCGCGTGGAGCAGGGCGCGGGCCCGCTCGGCTTCGAAGGCGATCAGGGCCCGCACGGAGGCGCCGGCCGTGGGGGCGGCGAGGTCGCGCTCGGTGACGTGGAAGCGCTTGAGGTCCTCGGCGGGCAGGTAGATCCGGTCACGGCCGAGGTCCTCGGCGACGTCCTGGAGGTGCTCGACGATCTGGAGGGCGGTGCAGATCTCGTCGGAGCGCCGGATCCGCTCGGGGGTGGCCGTTCCGGTGATCCCGAGGACGAGCCTGCCGACGGGGTTGGCGGAGAGCTCGCAGTAGGCGACGAGGTCCTGGTAGGTCTCGTAGCGGCTGACCAGCTGGTCCTGGCGGTTGGCCGCGATCAGGCCGAGGAAGGGGTCGGGAGTGAGCCCGCAGCGGCGGACGGTCGGCTGGAGGGCGCGCAGCAGGGGATGGCGCGGGGCGGAGTCGAAGACCCGGTGGAGGTCCGCCTCGAAGGCGTCGAGGAGGGCGAGCCGGTCCCCGGCGGTCTCGGGGTCCACTCCCAGGTGCTGGGCGTCGCTGCCGTCGGGGGCGAGGTCGCCGTCGCCGATGTCGTCGACGAGCCGGGCGTAGCCGTAGACCGCCATCAGGTCGTCGCGCCAGGCGCGGGGCAGGAAGAAGGGGGCCACGGGGAAGTTCTCGTCCGCGGCCTTGCCCAGCGTGGTGTGTGAGGAGGCGTCGATGTGCGCCTGCCGGGTCCGTGTCACTGGGCGCTTCCTGACGGGGGGACGGCGACACCCTCGTGGAGTTGGAGATTCTGCGTCATGGCCGTCACGTCTCCCGTTCTACACTGCCGATCCAATCCATCCTATTTCGGACACGCCGCCGACCCCTGACCGTGGGGCCGCCGACCGGGGCCCGATGGCCGCGGGGTATGGCCCTACTTGCCGCGAAACAGACCGGTCCAGCTTACGTTGTACGACGACCTTCGCCATTCCGGGGTGGCCGGCATCGCACCCCCACCCCGTCGGACCCCCCAACACCAGCCCCGCGCAAGGGAGTTCGAATTCAGAGGGGACGGACGCCGGAGACCACCATGGCGAGGGTGGACTCGACGGCAACGCGCCTACCCTGGGGGGAGAGTCGACCGAGGGGGCCGTCAACGAGCAAGAGTGACAATCCGTGCACGGCCGACCACACTGCGGCACCAGCGGCGGGTCGGCCGCCCGGTCGCGCGACACCGGGCCGGGACAGCGCTTCGAGCGCCTCCCCGAGCAGGGTGAACGCGCGGAGTTCGGGTTCGGCGCACGGCCTCTCCGGTGCGTGACCGTCCGCCTCCACGGGGCGGGGCAGGCAGAACGCGGCCCGATAGAGCCCGGGCTGCTCCAGGGCGAAGCCGACGTACCCACGGCAGAGGGCGGCGATGCGGCTCTCCGCCGCCCGCACGGGGTCGTCCGCACCGGGAGCACCGGCGGCGGCCCGTTCCATGGAGACGGCGAGCTCGTGGCGGGCGTGGGACCTGACGGCGCGGAGGAGTTCACCGCGCCCGTCGAAGTGACGGTAGGCGGCGGTGGGCGAGACGCCGACCCGGCGGGCGGCCTCGCGGAGGACGACCCGCTCGGGGCCGCCCTCGGTGGCGAGGTCGACGGCCGCACAGATCAGCGCGTTGCGCAGATCGCCGTGATGGTAGGTCTTTCCCGCCGAGAACGCTGCCATGGGCCCATCCTGCCCGAAGTTAACCGCATGAACATTCCGGGTGGCGGCCCGACGCGCGGGAAAGGAGGAAGGCGTCCACCGCCTCGCCCCGAGGACGGAGGAGCGGCCGAAGGACGACGGAGCCCCTCCCGGAAGCCGTCCGGAAGGGGCTCTGCACGGGGCGCGGGGACCGAGGTCCGTCCCGTGGGGTCCGCGGTGGGCCGCGGACGCCCTCAGCGGGCGGTCTCGCGCTCGTAGGCCTTGAGGACCTCGTCCGTGGGGCCGTCCATCAGGAGCTGCCCCTTCTCCAGCCAGAGCACCCGGTCGCAGGTGTCCCGGATGGACTTGTTGCTGTGGCTCACCAGGAAGACCGTGCCGGCCTCCTTGCGGAGCTCGCGGATGCGCTCCTCGGACCGGATCTGGAACTTGCGGTCGCCGGTCGCCAGCGCCTCGTCGATGAGGAGGACGTCGTGGTTCTTGGCCGCCGCGATGGCGAACCGGAGTCGAGCCCCCATGCCGGAGGAGTACGTCCGCATGGGAAGGCTGATGAAGTCGCCCTTCTCGTTGATGCCGGAGAAGTCGACGATGTGGTCGTAGCGGGAGCGCACCTCCTCCCGGCTCATGCCCATGGCCAGGCCGCCCAGGATCACGTTGCGCTCACCGGTGAGGTCGTTCATGAGGGCGGCGTTGACGCCCAGGAGCGAAGGCTGTCCATCGGTGTAGACCTTGCCGCTCTCGGTGGGGAGCAGGCCGGCGATGGCGCGCAGCAGGGTGGACTTGCCGGAGCCGTTGCTGCCGATGAGTCCGATCGCCTCGCCGCGGTAGGCGGTGAAGGTGACGCCGCGGACCGCATGGACCTTGCGGACGCCCCGGGAGACCTCGGCCTTCCCCCGGCCCACGATACGGCTGAGCGCCGCGGTGGCGCTGCCCTTGCCCCCGCCGCCGGTGTTGACCCGGTAGACGATGTGGACGTCGTCGCAGATGACGGTGGGGACGGCGCCCCGGTTCGTGTCAGCCACGGCCGTACCTCTCTTCGGCCTTCCAGAAGTAGACGAAGCCGCCGATGCCGAAGGCCAGGGCCCAGGCCAGGGCGGTGAGCCAGACGTGGTCCGGCAGGTTGTGCGCGCTGTAGTCCTCGATCAGGGCGTAGCGCATCAGGTCCATGTAGACGGCCGCCGGGTTGTACATCAGCAGGTCGGAGATCCAGGCCGGCTTGTCGGCGAGCATGGTCTGGATGGAGAACATCACGCCGGAGGCGTACATCCAGGTGCGCATGACGAAGGGCATCAGCTGGGCGAGGTCGGGCGTCTTGGCGCCCATCCTGGCCACGATCATGGCGAGGCCGGTGTTGAACACGAACTGCAGCAACAGCGCCGGGACGACCAGCAGCCACCGGAGGGAGGGGTAGCTGCCGAAGGAGATCGCGACCGCCACCAGCACGATCATCGAGTACAGCAGCTGCTGGAGCTGCTGGAGCGAGAAGGAGATCGGAAGGGTGGCGCGCGGGAAGTGCAGGGCCCGGACGAGCCCGAGGTTGCCGGAGATCGCCCGGACGCCGGCCATGACCGAGCTCTGGGTGAAGGTGAACACGAAGATGCCGGTGACCAGGAACGGGATGTAGACGTCCTCGCTCATCCCCCTGCCCGCCCCCAGGATCAACCCGAAGATCAGGTAGTAGACCAGGGCGTTGAGCAGTGGGGTGGCGACCTGCCACACCTGGCCCAGCTTGGCCTGACTGTACTGGGCGGCCAGCTTCGCGGAGGAGAAGGCCAGGATGAAGTGGCGGCGGCTCCACAGCTCACGGACGTACTCGAACAGTCCTGGCCGGGCCCCGCTGACGGCGAGGCCGTACTGCGCGGCGAGGGCGGCCGGCTCCGGGCCCTCGCCGCCGGGGGACGGAGGCGCGCTCGTCGCGACCGCTCCGCCCTGGTGTGTGTCACTCACAGTCGAAACTTTCGTGTTCAAGATGCGCGGCACGTCGGGTACCACGATGTCAGACGACCGGGGGACGACCCAGCCGGGTCAGCCGCCACACCGTACGCCACCTCAGGGGGCGGCGCGGTCCGCAGGGGGTCGTCCAGCCCGTGCGGAATCCGCCGAGCCACGCCTTCAGCGCGGACAGCGAGGGCCGCCGGGCCAGGGTGAGCAGGAGCCAGACGCCGAGGTAGACCGGCACCAGGGGTGCGGGCAGATTGCGACGTGCCAGCCACACTCGGTTGCGGGCCACGTTGAAGTGGTACGAAGCGTGCCGGGATGGGGCCGTGGTGGGGTGCAACAGCACCATGTCGGAACGGTAGTCGATCATCCAGCCGGCGTCGAGCGCGCGCCAGGCGAGGTCGGTCTCCTCGTGTGCGTAGAAGAACTCCTCCGGCAGGAGGCCCACTTCGGCGAACACCTTGGTGCGGACGGCATTGGCACCGCCGAGGAACGTGGTCACCCGCGAGGAGCGCATCGGATCGACGGTGCGCAGCCGCGGAACGTGCCGGCGCTGGGTGAGGCCGGTCTCCGGATCGGCGATCCGGAAGCTGATGATGCCGAGGCGGGGGTCGGCGGTGAAGGCCTGCCGAACCAGTTCGGCGGTGTCCGTGTGGGCGAGCAGCCCGTCGTCGTCGAGGAAGAGCAGGACGTCGACGTCGGTGCCGCCCGGACCGAAGGCCTCGATGCCGACGTTCCGGCCGCCGGGGATGCCGAGGTTCTCCGGCAACTCGACGGTCCGGACCCAGTCGGGCACCCCGGTGACCGGGGTGCCCTGACCGACGACGACGACCTCGACCGGGGCGCCTTCCTGCTCGGCCACCGAGTCGATGAGCGCACGCAGGTCGTCGGGGCGGTCGCCCATCGTGATGACGACGGCTCCCACCCTGAGCGGCGTACCGGGGGTCGGACTCACTTCAGCCTGCTGGAGACCATGATCGACACCAGGTGCAGCACGGTCTGGAGCATCGCGATGCCGGCGAGGACCGCGACGCCCAGTCGGGAGAAGAAGAGGTCTCCCCTGATCTGGTCCGCGATCGCCAGGACCACGATGAGCAGCGAGGCCTCGATGCCGAGGACCAGCCGGTGGAACTTGAGCGCGGCGGCGGCACGGCGGGCCAGCGCCATGCCGGAGGAGCGCGGCTCGGACGCGGCCTCCTTGACCGGGGGGAGGCCGCCCTGGTGGCGGGCCACCCCGACGAGGTCGGTCTCGGCCTTGATCAGGACGGCACCGAGCGCGGCGAGCGTGCCCAGGAAGGCCCACAGCCAGTCGATCCGGCCCGAGCCCCACGGGTCGGCGGCACGCAGGCCGAAGCCGACGAGCACGGCCGCGTCACACAGATAGGCGCCGACCCGGTCCAGGTAGACGCCGGACAACGAGAACTGCTTCTTCCAGCGGGCCACCTCGCCGTCGACGCAGTCGAGCAGCAGGTAGAGCTGGACCATGAGGGCGCCCAGCAGGGCCCCCGGGATCCCCGGCACCAGCAGCGCCGGGGCGGCGAGCAGGCCCGCGAGCGTCATGACGTAGGTGAGCTGGTTCGGAGTGACCCGGGTGCCGACGAGGTGGCGGGTGATCCGCAGGGAGACCTCCCGCATGTACAGACGGCCGCCCCAGTGCTCACCGCTCCGCCGGTCCTTCACGCCCGGGGGGTGGACGACCGGCCTGAGCTCAGCTACCGATGGCTTTTGCATAGTCGGCGTACGCGTCCCTGATCTCGTCGTCGGACAGGTCGAGGTGTTCGAGGATGGTGAAGCGGCCCGGTCGGGTCTGCGGGGCGAAGGAGACCGCCCGGACGAACTCGTCCGGGGTGAAGCCCATCTCCTCGGGCAGCACGGGCAGGCCGTGCCGCCGCAGGGTCTCGACCATGACGCCGGATGCCTCCCGCGCACCGCGCAGGTGCATCGCGAAGGCCGCGCCGAGGCCGCACTGCTCGCCGTGGCTGGCCGCACGCGTCGGGAACAGCAGGTCGAAGGCGTGGCTGATCTCGTGGCAGGCGCCCGAGGAAGGACGGGTGTCGCCGCTGATGGACATGGCGATGCCGGACATCACCAGGCCCTCGGAGAGCGTGACGAGGAAGTCGTCGTCGCCCACGCCGCCCGGGTGGCGGAGCACCGCCTCGCCGGCGCTGCGGGCCATGGCCGCGGCCAGGCCGTCGACGGGCTCCCCGGTCTCCCGGTGCGAGAGCTCCCAGTCCTCGATGGCGGAGAGGTTCGAGATCGCGTCGCCGATGCCGGAGCGGACGTACCGCACGGGGGCGTCCCGGATCACGTCGAGGTCGATGACCAGCGCGATCGGGGTGGGCACCCCGTAGGAGCCGCGGCCGTTGTCGTTGTCCAGGGTGGACACCGGGGAGCAGATGCCGTCGTGCGACAGGTTGGTGGCGATGGCCACCAGCGGCAGTCCGACCCGGGCCGCCGCGTACTTCGTCACGTCGATGATCTTGCCGCCGCCGAGGGCGACCACGGCGTCGTACCGCTTGCCGCGCATGGCGTCCGCCAGCCGCACCGCCTCGTCGATGGTGCCGCCCGACACCGGGTACCAGTCGGCACCCGGCAGCTCGGGGGCGAAGTGGTCACGCAGCTTGAGCCCCGAGCCGCCGCTGATGGCGACGGCGATCTTGCCGTTGCTGGAGATCCGTTGGTCCGCGAGGAGCACGGACAGGTCGTCCAGCGCCCCCCTGCGGATGTCGACGACGACCGGCGAGGGGATCAGCCGGGTCAGTACTGGCACGCGATCTCACGGCCCTTCGCCAGGTCGTCGTGGTTGTCGATCTCGACCCACTTGACGTCGCCGATGGGTGCCACGTCGACGGTGAAGCCGCGGTTGACGAGCTCCTGGTAGCCGTCCTCGTAGTACAGGTCGGGGTCGCGCTCGAAGGTGACCTTGAGGGCGTCGGCGAGCTCCTCGGCGGCCTCGGCCTCGATCAGCGTGACGCCGATGTACTCGCCGGTGGCGGTGGCCGGGTCCATCAGCTTGGTGATGCGCTGGACGCCCTTGCCCTCGGCGGTGATGACCTTCATCTCCTCGTCGGCGAGGTTCTTCACCGTGTCGAGGGCGAGGATGATCTTCTGTCCGTTGCCGCGGGCGGCGAGCAGGGTCTTCTCGACGGAGACGGGGTGGACCGTGTCGCCGTTGGCGAGGATCACGCCGCGCTTGAGGACCTCACGGGCGCACCACAGGGAGTAGGCGTTGTTCCACTCCTCGGCCTTGTCGTTGTCGACGAGGGTGAGCTTGAGGCCGTACTTGGCCTCCAGCGCCTCCTTGCGGTCGTAGACGGCCTCCTTGCGGTAGCCGACGACGATCGCGACCTCGGTGAGGCCGATCTCCGCGAAGTTCTTCAGCGTGAGGTCGAGGACGGTGGTGTCACCGTCGACAGGCACGAGGGCCTTCGGAAGGGTGTCGGTGTAGGGGCGCAGACGCCGTCCGGCACCGGCTGCCAGTACGAGGCCGATCATGCTGTTTCTCCTTCGTCGTGAACGGCGGGTGCTCCGGAGGAGACCCAGAAGCGGATGGACTCCACGAGCACCACCAGCGCGACGGCGACCGCGAGCACGGTCAGTGCCAGGGTGAAGTCGTCGCCACGGCCCGCCAGCAGGGCGGCGAGGACGGCCACCAGGAGCGTGCGCCCCTCGTGTCCGCCGGTGACGCGCACCAGCCAGGCGGGCGGCGCGCCGGTGCCGCCGCGAATGCGGTACACCGTGTCGTAGTGATGGTAGGCGACCGCTGCGACCAGCCCGAATGCGGCGGGCAGGGCCTGCGGGGAGTCCGAGCGGGCGGCGAGCACGAGGACGGTGGTGTACTCGGCGGCCCGGAAGAACGGTGGAACGAGCCAGTCGAGGGCGCCCTTGAGGGGGCGGGCGACGGCCAGGCCCGCGGCCATCGCGTAGAGCACCGTGACGGGCACCAGCCGGACGTCGCCGAACGGCAGGACCAGTGCGGCCGTGACCATCAGGACGGCGCCGAGGGCGGCGATGAGGACGGGGGCTCCGATCGCTCCGGTCCGCCCCCACGGCATCCGGGCCTGGAGTTCGGCGAGCGGACCCGAGTCCGCCAGGTCCGCCAGCGCCCGGGCCGCCCGGTCGGTGCGCTGCGCCTTGCGGGTCAGGGAGCGCAGGACGCGGCCGGCCGTGGTGTAGCAGGCGCCGAACGCGCAGCCGACGATCAGCGCCCAGAAGACGATCCGGGGGGTGGTGACGGCGGTGAGGACCGCGATCATCGCCCAGCGCTCGCCGATCGGCAGGATGATCATGCGACGGACCCAGACCGTCCACCCGACGCCGTCCAGTCTGCTGGAGAGGGTGGCGGTGGGACTGGTGTTGGCCGTGGCGTCGTGGTTGGCCTCGTTGAAGGAGAAGTCCACGACGTGCCGGCAGGTCATGAGGACCATGGCACCGAGCGCCAGGCCCCAGACGTCGTCTCCGTTGCGGGCGGCGCCGAGGGCGAGGCCCGCGTAGAAGGCGTACTCCTTGACCCGGTCGAAGGTGGCGTCGAGCCAGGCCCCCATCGTCGAGTACGTGAGTGCGTAGCGGGCGAGCTGTCCGTCGGTGCAGTCGAGGACGAAGGAGACCAGGAGGAGCACGCCGGCCGCGACGTAGCCGGCGCGCTCGCCGGTGGCCGCGCAGCCGGCCGCGACGAGGGCGGTGAGCAGCGAGGCCGTCGTGACCTGGTTGGGGGTGAGCCCGCGGCGCGCGCACCAGCGGGCGATGTAGCGCGAGTAGGGGCTGATGAAGAAGGTGGTGAAGAAGCCGTCGTGCGCCTTGACGGCCGAGCGGAGGCGCACGGCCTCGTCGTCGACCGCGGCGACGGCGGCGCGGGCCTCGTGGCGGGCTTCGGCATCGGCGGGCACGGTGGCGACCAAGGTGCCGAGCTGGGGCCGGTGAACGGCGACGCCGTCGGCGTCGAGGCGCTCGGCGAGCGCGTCGGTGAGGGTGGCCGGGTCCGTGAGGGTGTCGGCGCCGGGGGCTCCCGGAGGCGTGACGACCGCGCCCAGGGCTCGGGTCAGCGCCGGGCGGGCCTCCCGCTGCACGGCGAGCGCGCCCGGCGCGGCGACCGCGGGGAAGCGGGGGTCGGTGAGGGCGAGGCGCAGGGCGTGCAGGTGGCCGACGAACCGGGCGTCGACGAGCGCGACGCGCTCACCCGTCGGGACGGCGGCCAGCAGGGCACCTGCTTCTTCGGCGTCGGCGGCGGTCCGGACGTCGAAGCCGAGCGACCGCAGATCGCCGTCGAGCGAGGATCCGGGTGCCGGGGGGCCGGTGAGGATGGCGGTCGACAGACGAACTCACTCCTTGGAGCTGACGGAGGGGCCGGCGGAGCCATGGCGGCCCCCGGCGCGGCGGTGCGGCCCGGCACCGGGCGACGACACGTCGGCTGAGGCTATCGGATGTGCGGAACATGAGTTCACCGAGGCTTCGCCGACAGGACTCCCCCGTGACCTTCCGCGTCCGTGCGGGTGCGTCCCGTGGCGCGGAGATCATCATGGGCGATCGACGACCAGGCTCACGAACGCCGGTGCGGAGACCCGACCGAAACAGGACACCCTTCCGTCGTCATCGCAGGTCAGAGCATATGACAACGGTGTTCAGTACCGTGTTGCAGATACCCCCCACCCGTAGTTCACTTGCGAATCGGAGACCACCGAGCGACACCCGGACGACACGACCTGGAGGCCTTGTCATGGGGGCTGGACACGACCACGGACACAGCCACGGCGGCCCGCCGCCGACGGGAACGGCCGCAGCCGCGTACCGGAACCGGCTGCGGATCGCACTCGGCATCACGCTCTCCGTGATGGTGGTCGAGATCGTCGGCGGCCTGCTCGCCGACTCGCTCGCACTGATCGCGGACGCGGCGCACATGGCGACCGATGCGGTCGGGCTCGCGATGGCACTGCTCGCGATCCACTTCGCGAACCGCCCGCCGTCGCGGAACCGCACCTTCGGGTACGCCCGGGCCGAGATCCTGGCGGCGCTCGCGAACTGTCTGCTGCTGCTCGGCGTCGGCGGATACGTGCTGTACGAGGCGATCCAGCGGTTCATCGAGCCGGCCGAGACCAAGGGCGGCCTGGCGATCGCGTTCGCGGTCATCGGCCTGGTCGCCAACGTGATCTCGCTGTCGCTGCTCATGCGGGGCCAGAAGGAGAGCCTCAACGTCCGCGGGGCGTACCTGGAGGTGCTCGCGGACGCCTTGGGTTCGGTCACGGTGATCGTCGCGGCCGGCATCATCCTGGCCACCGGCTGGCAGTACGCGGACCCGATCGCCTCGATCGTGATCGGCCTGATGATCGTGCCGCGCACGATCAAGTTGCTGCGCGAGACCCTGGACGTGCTCCTGGAGGCGGCCCCGAAGGGCGTCGACATGGCGGAGGTGCGCTCGCACATCCTGGCCCTGCCGGGCGTCGAGGACGTGCACGACCTGCACGCCTGGACGATCACCTCGGGGATGCCGGTGCTCTCGGCGCACGTGGTCGTCGAGCAGGACACCCTGGACTCGGTCGGCCACGAGAAGATGCTGCACGAACTCCAGGGTTGCCTGGGCTCGCACTTCGACGTGGAGCACTGCACCTTCCAGTTGGAGCCGGTCGGCCACGCGGAGCACGAGGCGAAGCTCTGCCTCTGAGCCGCGTCCCGGGCGGCGGCCCCGATCGGCCGCCGCCTGTTAGCCTTTCCCCACGGAACGTGCGCGGAAAGGAGCTGGGGTCGATGACCGTCGCAAGGGAGGCTGCCCCGTGCGGCAGCACCCGGTCGTCCTTCGGCTTCCGGGTCTCCGGCTGACCTGATCCCGGTCTTCCCACCGGTACGTCACGTCGTCGGCCGGGACCCCCTTCACCAAGGGTTTCCACCTTGACCGACAACACCTTCCCCCCTTCCTCCTCCACCGCGCACCGCGGCCTTCCCGGACGGAGGCACGGGCACGCCCGTCCCGTCCCGCAGCCCGCCGATCCGCGCTGGCCCACCCGCCCCGAAACCGACGGGGAGGCCGGGACGATCCGCCGGGTCGTGACGGCCGCCTTCGGGTCGGAGTCCGAGGCCGATCTGGTCGATGCGCTCCGGACCGACGACGCCTGGCTGCCCGGGCTGTCCTACGTCGCCGAGGCACCGGACGGCACGGTCGCGGCGCACGCCCTGATCACCCGCTGCCTGGTCGACGGCGCCCCCGCCGGCGCGCTCGCCCCGGTGTCGGTGACCCCCGGGCACCAGCGGACGGGAGCCGGACAGGCCGTCGTCCGTGCCGTGCTCGACGCGGCGCGCCTTCAGGGCGAGTCGCTCGTGCTCGTCCTGGGCCATCCGGAGTACTACCCGCGGTTCGGGTTCGTACGGGCTTCCGCGTACGGAATCAAGCCAGGTTTCGAGGTCCCGGACGAGGCGATGATGGCACTGGTGCTGGACGCTTCGGTTCCCGTTCCTTCGGGCACCCTCGCATATCCGGCGCCTTTCGGGGTGTAGTGCCTGTTTTCACCCTCCTCGCTCCCACCGCACCGGTTGTACTCCGGTGCGGTGGGAGCCGCCGCGTCCGGCCGACGAAGTACGGACAAGCCGCTTTTGTACGGCACACTGTGGTGGCCCCACCGGGCCGAGGACCGATGCGAAGGATGGGTATGCCGACCACACCAGCCACCACGGCTCAGATCTCGCCGGAGACCGCGTCCAACGGCGTCCAGCCGTCCGGAGTCCCGGCGCCGATCATGCTCGAACTGGTCAACGAGGAGGGGAGGACGATCGGCACCGCCGAGAAGCTCGCCGCCCACCAGGCGCCCGGCCGGCTCCACCGCGCCTTCTCCGTCTTCCTCTTCGACGAATCGGGGCGACTGCTGCTGCAGCGGCGGGCGCTCGGCAAGTACCACTCCCCCGGCGTGTGGTCGAACACCTGCTGCGGCCACCCCTACCCGGGCGAGGCGCCGTTCGCCGCGGCGGCCCGGCGCACCTTCGAGGAACTGGGCGTCTCGCCCACGCTGCTCGCGGCGGCCGGCACCGTTCGCTACAACCACCCGGACCCGGCCTCGGGACTGGTGGAACAGGAGTTCAACCACCTCTTCGTCGGCCTGGTCCAGGCAGAGCCGCAGCCGGACCCCGAGGAGATCGAGGACACCGCCTTCGTCGGCCCCGACGAGCTGGCCGAGCGCCACGCGGCCGCACCCTTCTCCGCCTGGTTCATGACGGTCCTGGACGCGGCGCGTCCGGCGATCAGGGAGCTGACGGGTCCGTCCGGGGGCTGGTGACCGTCGGAGTGCAGGGCGCGCGCCCTGGCCCGGGTGCCACCGGGGCCAGGGGCAGCGCCGCCCAAATGATCTTCCCTCCGCTCGCGGTGTGCTCGACGTCGCAGGAGCCACCGGCCTCCTGTGCGATCTCGCGGACCAGGAGCAGGCCCCTCCCTCCCGTCTGTCCCCAATCGGCCTCCAGCGCCTTCGGGCGGTACGGATGGTTGTCCTCGACCGACACCCTGACCCACTCGGGACCGATCGCGACCTCCACTGCTATCTCCGGGGAGAGCAGCGCCGCGTGCCGCACCGCATTGGTCACCAGCTCGGAGACGATCAACAACAGGCCGTCCATGACCTCCTCGTGGACGGGGGCGCCCTGACGGACCAGTAGGTCGCGTACAGCGTGCCGGGCCTGCGGGACGGAGACGTCGACCGCTGCAGCGGTGAAGCGCCAGACTCCTTCGTAGGACGGTTGCTGGGCGGGAATCGCTCCGTGGGTCTCCACGGCCCCGTTCCCAGCCTCGTGCTCGGTTCTCGCCACGGATCGAGTCTTGGCAATGCACAGAGGTCGACCGAGCTACTGACCAGAAGTTGACACCTATCGGCTGTCTTTTGACCGGCGAATTATGCCGAGGTCAGATGCTCGACTGCCCTTGTCCGTTTTCCGGGAAGTCCGGAGACATGTCCTCGATCGGCTCCGAAGGCTTGACCATGCGGACGATCCGTCTCCCGCCCACCCCGATCGCGATCAGGCCGAGGCCGTCGAAGAGCAGCGCGAGGGAGAAGAAGACGCCGAGGACGTAACGGCTGCTGTGCGGCCAGTCGAAGAGCACCAACAGGCCGAGCAGCAGGCCGAAGGCCCCCTGGAGCAGGGTCCAGCCGAACTGGGGCCCGCGCACCACCACGCTGCCGACCAAGCGGAACAGCCCGCCGGTCAGGAACAGCAGGGCGGCGAACATCGTCAGCGCCTCCGCGGAGCCCTCCGGGTGACGGATCACCACGACACCGGCGGCGATGTTCAGGGCGGCGACCACCGCGGCGAGCCAGAAGTAGCTGGTGCCCCGCGACTGGATGGCCTGGAGCAGCCCCACGAAACCGCCGACGAGGAGCAGCCAGCCGAAGAGGAGCATGGAGGTCAGCGTGGCGGCGGCGGTGTAGATCAGGCCGACCACGCCACCGATCACGAGCAGGGTGCCGAGCACGGCCAGCCAGCTGAAGCTTCGACTGAGTCGTTTCCCCTCGCGCGCCATCTCCTGGACCGGGTCCGGATCGGCCTGCGTCTCGCGGGCGTCCTTGGCCATGCACTGCCTCCTCGGAGCGACCCCTTCTTGATCGTACGTTCGGGACCGGCGGATAGCATCCGCCCCATGGAGCCCCAGCTGAAGGAAAGCGTCTCGGACGGGATCGCCACCGTCGTCATCGCCAACCCCGCCAAGCGCAACGCGATGAGTGCCGGGATGTGGCGCGCCCTGCCGGGCGTCCTGGACCGGCTCGCCGCCGACCCCTCGGTCCGGGTCCTGGTCCTCACCGGCGAGGGCGACACCTTCTGCGCGGGAGCGGACATCTCGACGCTGCGGGAGCCCGGTGACGAGCAGCAGACGCTGGCGGTACGGGCCGAGGAGGCCCTCGCCGCCTTCCCCAAGCCGACCCTCGCCGCCGTCCGGGGCTTCTGCGTCGGCGGCGGCAGCCAGCTGGCTGCCGCCTGCGACCTGCGGTTCGCCGAGGAGGGTGCCCGCTTCGGTATCACCCCCGCGAAGCTCGGCATCGTCTACCCCTCCTCGTCGACCCGTCGGCTCACCGCCCTCGTGGGGCCGTCGACCGCCAAGTACCTGCTGTTCTCCGGCGAGCTGATGGACGCGGAACGGGCCCTGCGGACCGGCTTCGTGGACGAGCTGCATCCGGCGGGCGGACTGGACGGGCGGGTGACCGGGTTCGCCCGGGTGCTCGCCTCCCGTTCGCTGCTGACGCAGGCCGCGGCCAAGGAGTTCGTCGACGGGCACGTGGACCGGGATTCTCACTGGGCGGAGGAAGCACGCGGCAGCGACGACACCACGGAGGGGGTCGCCGCCTTCTTGGAGCGCCGCGCGCCGCGCTTCACCTACGGACGGTGAGCCGGCGGCTCATTCCCCCGCGAGCGACTGCACCGGGCGCCCGCGCCAGTGGGCCACGATCGCTGCCGGGGCCTTCTCGGGCGAGCCCGCGCCGTAGGGCGGTTGCGGGTCGTACTCGGTGAGCAGCTGGATGGTCTGGGCGGTCTCGTCCCCGGCGATCCGGCCGATGAGGTGCAGCGCCATGTCGATGCCGGAGGAGACGCCGGCGGCCGTGACGTACTTGCCGTCGAAGACGACGCGCTCGGCGGTGGGCTCGACGCCCAGCACCCGCAGCTCCTCCCGGGCGAGCCAGTGGGTGGTGGCCCTGCGTCCGTCGAGCAGGCCCGCGGCGGCGAGGACCAGGGAACCGGTGCAGACGGCGGTGGTCCAGCTGCTGGTGGCGTCCGCGGTGCGGAGCCAGTCGAGGATCTCCGGGTCGCCGAGGGCGATCCGCGCGTCCGGGCCGCCGGGGACCAGGACGACGTCCGGGCGCGGTACCTCGGCGAGGCTCCGGTCGGCCACGAGGGCGAGGCTGCCCTGGTCGTTGCGGACCGGGCCGGCCTCCTTGGCCACGAAGACGACCTCGGCCCCGGGGAGACGGCCGAGCAGTTCGTAGGGGCCGACGGCGTCGAGGGCGGTGAAGCGGTCGTAGAGCAGGACGGCTATCTGCACGGTGGTCCTTCGCAGGTCGGTGGAAACGGTCAGTCCACGGGTGCGTGGAAACGACGGCGGTACTCGGCGGGGCCGGTCCCCAGGGCCTTCAGGAAGGCGCGGCGCATCGCCTCGGGCGTGCCGTATCCCGAGGCGCGGGCGACCTCTTCGACACCGCGCGAGCTGTCCTCCAGGAGGCGACGGGCGTGTTCGAGCCGGACCCGGTTGACGTAGCTGCCGGGCGGCGTTCCGGTCTCCGCGCGGAAGGCCCGGGCGAAGTGGCGGGCCGAGAGCCGGACGCGGGCGGCCAGCGCCTCGACGGAGAGGTCCTCAGTGGGATGCTCGGTGATCCAGTGCTGGAGGTCCCGCAGCGGTTCCCGGCGGGCGGTCTGCACGGACAGCTGGGCGCTGAACTGGGCCTGGTTGCCGGGACGGCGCAGAAAGACGACCAGGTGACGGGCGACGGTGAGCGCGACGTCCCGGCCCAGGTCCTCCTCGACCAGGGCGAGTGCCAGGTCGATGCCCGCGGTGACCCCGGCGGAGGTGGCGAGCCGCCCGTCCCGCACGAAGACGGGGTCCGGGTCCACCTCGACCCGGGGGTGGCGGCGGGCGAGGTGCTCGCAGGCGTTCCAGTGGGTCGTGGCCCGGTGGCCGTCGAGGAGCCCCGCCTCGGCGAGGAGCAGTGCCCCGGTGCAGACGGAGACCAGGCGGGTGGCCCGCGGGCCGTGGACGCGCAGCCAGTCGACCAGGACCGGGTCGGGTTCCCGGGTGCCTTCGCCACCGGGGACGACCAGCGTGTGCGGAAGGCCGTCAGCGACGGCCTCGTCGAGTCCGGTGTCGGGCAGCAGGCGCAGTCCGCTGTGCGTGCGGACCGGCGCCCCGTCCAGGGAGGCGGTGCGGATCGGATAGGCGGACGGATCCCCGGCAACGCGTCCGGCACCGGCGAACACCTCGACCGGTCCGGTGACGTCGAGGCTCTGGACGTCGTCGAAGAGGACGACGAGGACGGATCGCTGGGGCATGGCCCCATCCTCGGCGCGGGCCGTCTCCGTCCGCAATGACGGAAAACCCACTCTTCCTGCCCTCGCGCGGACGGCCGGAAGGACCCCGTTCCCGTCGTACCAACCAGTCGGTAACCTTTGGTTCCATGACGAGCCACCTGCCCCCGCGAGCCGGACGCCGTTGCCACAACGTCGTCAACACGATGCACTCCACGCTCTACTTCTCGCCCGACCTCGACCGCGAGTTCGGCGCACTCGGCATCACCGATGCCACGCCCGCCCGGCTCGCCGCCCGGAGCGCCGTGCTCGGCGCGGTCGGCGCCGGCACCGTCGCCGCGGCCTTCTACAACTACAACCACGAACTCCTCGCCCAACACCTCCCCGCCGTCTGGGAGACCGCCTCCCCCGCCGCCGTCCTCGACGCGCGGCTGCGTGCCGTCGACGCGACGCTCCGCCGGCTGCTCGGCGACGGGGCGGTCACCTCCCCGGAGATGGCCGAGGCGGCCGAGCTCGCCCTGCGCGCCGCCGAGGCGTGCACGCGGCACGCCCGTCCCCTCTACTCCGCCAACGCCGACCTGCCCGTACCAAAGGCCCCCCACCTCGCCTACTGGCACGCCACCACGCTGCTGCGCGAACACCGGGGCGACGGTCACCTCGCGGCCCTGCTCTCGCTCGGCCTCGACCCCGTGGAAGCGGTCGTGTCGCACACGGCGACCGGCAAGGCCATGAGCCCGCGCTGGTTCCTCGCCAGCCGCGGCTGGCGACGCTCCGACTGGGAGGCCGCGGTCGGCCGGCTCCGCGGGCGCGGCCTGCTGGACGCCGAGGGCGAACTGACCGGGGCGGGGGCGCGGCTGCGCGAGGAACTGGAGCAGACCACGGACCGGCTGGACTCCGCCCCGTACGAGCACCTCGGCGCCACGGGCGTGGAGCGGCTCACCGAGCTGGCACGCGACTTCGCGGTCACGGCGGCCGGCGCGGGCGCCTTCCCCCCGGATCTCATCGGAAAGGGCTGAATCACGGGCCCCGGCGCGCACGTGATCGGGTCGATTGCCGCATCCGGGTGACCGACCCGGCACAATGCATGAGCAAGCTTGAGGCACGAGAAGGCGAGTCGGGACACCGTGACGACGTCCATCGAAGCAAGGATCGCCGAGGAGCTCGGCGTACGCGAGCGACAGGTGAAGGCAGCCGTCGAGCTCCTCGACGGCGGTTCCACCGTGCCGTTCATCGCGCGCTACCGCAAGGAAGCGACCGAGATGCTCGACGACGCGCAGCTGCGCACCCTCGAGGAGCGGCTGCGCTACCTGCGCGAACTGGAGGACCGCAGGTCGGTGATCCTCGACTCGGTGCGCGAGCAGGGCAAACTGACGGACGAGCTGGAGGCCGCCCTCCGGGCCGCCGACACCAAGGCGCGCCTGGAGGACATCTACCTGCCCTTCAAGCCGAAGCGCCGGACGAAGGCCCAGATCGCCCGCGAGGCCGGCCTGGAACCCTTGGCCGAGGGGCTGCTCGCCGATCCGTCCGTCGCGCCGGAGGCTGCCGCCGCCGCCTTCGTCGACGCGGACAAGGGCGTCGCGGACGCCGCCGCCGCCCTGGAGGGCGCGCGGGCGATCCTCACCGAGAAGTTCTCCGAGGACGCCGACCTCATCGGCGAACTGCGCGAGCGCATGTGGGGCCGCGGCCGGCTGGTGTCCAAGGTCCGCGAGGGTCAGGAGGAGGCGGGGTCGAAGTTCGCGGACTACTTCGACTTCGCCGAACCGTTCACCGAGCTCCCCTCCCACCGGGTGCTCGCCCTGCTGCGTGGCGAGAAGGAGGACGCGCTCGGGCTGGAGCTGGAGCCCGAGGAGCCCGCCGAGGGCCCCTCCTCGTACGAGGGGATCGTCGCGGGCCGCTTCGGCATCGCGGACCGGGGGCGCCCCGGCGACGCGTGGCTCCGGGACACGGTCCGCTGGGCCTGGCGCACCCGCATCCTGGTGCACCTGGGGATCGACCTGCGCCTGCGGCTGCGCACGGCGGCCGAGGACGAGGCGGTCCGGGTCTTCGCGGCGAACCTGCGCGACCTGCTGCTCGCCGCGCCGGCCGGCACCCGGGCCACGCTGGGACTCGACCCCGGCTTCCGCACCGGCGTGAAGGTCGCCGTCGTCGACGCGACCGGCAAGGTCGTCGCCACCGAGACGATCCACCCGCACGTTCCCGCCAACCGTTGGGACCAGGCCCTCGACAGGCTCGCGCGGCTGGCAAGGGAACACGCGGTCGAGCTGGTCGCCATCGGCAACGGCACCGCCTCCCGGGAGACGGACAAGCTGGCGGCCGAACTCATCAGCAAGCACCCGGAGTTGAAGCTGACCAAGGTGATGGTTTCGGAAGCGGGCGCTTCGGTCTACTCGGCTTCCGCCTTCGCCTCGCAGGAACTCCCCGAACTCGACGTGTCCTTGCGCGGCGCCGTCTCCATCGCCCGCCGCCTCCAGGACCCGCTCGCGGAACTGGTGAAGATCGACCCGAAGTCCATCGGCGTCGGCCAGTACCAGCACGACCTCGCCGAGGCGAAGCTCTCGCGGTCGCTGGACGCGGTGGTGGAGGACTGCGTGAACGGCGTCGGCGTCGACGTCAACACGGCCTCGGCGCCGCTGCTCTCGCGGGTCTCCGGGATCAGCTCGGGCCTCGCGGAGAACATCGTCGCGCACCGTGACGCCAACGGCCCCTTCCGCTCCCGCAAGGCCCTCAAGGACGTGTCGCGACTCGGCCCGAAGGCGTACGAGCAGTGCGCGGGCTTCCTCCGCATCCGGGGTGGCGACGACCCTCTCGACGGCTCCGCGGTGCACCCGGAGGCGTACCCGGTGGTGCGCCGGATGGCGAAGGCGACGGGCGGCGAGGTCGCGGCGCTCATCGGCGACACGGGCACGCTGCGCTCGCTGCGGGCCGACGACTTCGTCGACGAGACCTTCGGCCTGCCGACGGTGACGGACATCCTGCGCGAACTGGAGAAGCCGGGCCGCGACCCGCGTCCGGCGTTCCGGACGGCCACCTTCAAGGAGGGCGTCGAAAAGATCGGAGACCTGGCGTCCGGGATGGTCCTGGAAGGCGTGGTCACCAATGTGGCGGCGTTCGGCGCCTTCGTGGACGTCGGTGTGCACCAGGACGGCCTCGTGCACGTGTCGGCGATGTCGAAGACCTTCGTCAAGGATCCGCGCGACGTGGTGAAGCCGGGCGACGTGGTCAAGGTGAAGGTCCTGGACGTGGACGTGCCGCGCAAGCGGATCTCACTGACCCTGCGCCTCGACGACGAACCGGGTGCCGACGCCCAGGGAGGCACGTCCAGGCGCGAGCGGGGCGACCGCGGGGGGCGGGGCGATCGTTCCGGCCGGCCGCCGCAGCAGCGACAGGGCGAGGCACAGCGGGGCGACCGGGGCGGCCGGAACGACCGGGGCCGGTCGGCCGCGCCCGCACCGGCCAACAGCGCGATGGCGGACGCCCTCCGCAAGGCGGGCCTGCTGGGCGGGGGGAACGACAAGCGCCGATAGGGGCACCGTGTGGAGGAGTGCGTCCGACGGTTCGTCGGAGCCGTCCCCGTCAGCCCCGAGCAGGGCGACGGGGACGGCCGCTCCTCGTTCACGACCAGGCCGGGACGCCCCGGACCCGCTGCCGGCGCGCACCGGTCCTCCGCCCCCGATCGGTTGCCCCCTTCGGGGGAAGCACGTCTCCTGCTTCCGGAGGCGGCGAGGAGGGCAGCAGAACGGGGCCGGTCGGCCGCGTGCCGGGCCGCCCGGGTGCACGTCCGACCGCAAGGGGCCGCCTCCCGCGGTGCCCCTCGGCATCGGGGCGGGGTTACGGCAGGAAGCGCAGCGCCCAGTCGGCGCGGTTGGCGACGGAGAGGTCATCGTCCTCCGTCAGCGGCTGCAGGAGACGGCGAGCGGACTTCGGGTCGGCCTGGACCAGGTCCACGATCTCGGCGGCCAGACCGTCCTGGTCGTCACCGAGGTCCACGGCCGAGGCGCGGATCAGCGCCGGAAGGGTGTCGGAACCGCCGATCGCCGCGAGGACGCCGCCGAGGAGCTCGCGGGCGTAGGCGTTCTGCTCGATGAGGGCGCGGTCCAGCTCCGCCTGGAGGCGCGGCAGGAGGCCGGCGTCACCCGAGGCGGCGATCTCATCGGCGAGGTCGATCGTCGCGTCGACGTCCGCGTCGAGGTCGTCCAGCATCTCGGTCAGCCGGGTCAGTAGGTCGGTCATGGTGTTGCCTCCTGGAATGCGCCGTCCGCGAGGGCGGGGCCGACCGTCGAGCTGTCGATCTCGGCGGCCACGGCCACGGCCTGCGGAAAGCCGTACGCGTACAGTTCACGGCCCGACCGGCAACCGTGCAAGGCGGCGGTCGGGTCCTCCGTCGCCGCCCACGGCGTGGCCGCCGCGGACGCCTCCGGGGTCAGGGTGCGGGGACCCCCGCTTCGACGGGCCCCCGTCCGGAGGGGACCGTCATCAGAGCTCGGTCACCTTGCCGTCGGCGACCTCGATGCGACGGGTGGTGCGGACCGCGTCGAGCATCCGGCGGTCATGGGTGACGAGGAGCAGCGTGCCGGTGTACGAGTCGAGCGCGGACTCCAACTGCTCGATGGCCGGCAGGTCCAGGTGGTTGGTCGGCTCGTCCAGGACGAGCAGGTTCACTCCACGGCCCTGGAGCAGGGCGAGCGCGGCGCGCGTCCGCTCGCCCGGGGAGAGGGTGCTGGCGGGCCGCAACACGTGGAGGGCCTTCAGACCGAACTTGGCGAGCAGCGTCCGGACGTCGGCCGGCTCGGTGTCGGGCACGGCCGCGCAGAACGCCTCCAGGAGCGTCTCCGTGCCGTGGAAGAGCTTCCGGGCCTGGTCCACCTCGCCGACGACGACGCCCGAGCCGAGCACCGCGTCGCCGGAGTCCAGCGGAAGGCGCCCGAGGAGCGCGGCGAGCAGGGTCGACTTGCCGGCGCCGTTGGCCCCGGTGACGGCGACCCGGTCGGCCCAGTCGATCTGGAGGGTGACGGGGCCGAAGGAGAAGTCGCCGCGGCGCACCTCGGCCTCGCGCAGGGTCGCGACGACCGAGCCGGAGCGGGGTGCGGCGGCGATCTCCATGCGCAGCTCCCACTCCTTGCGGGGTTCTTCGACGACGTCGAGGCGCTCGATCATGCGCTGGGTCTGCCGGGCCTTCGCCGCCTGCTTCTCGCTGGCCTCGCCGCGCAGCTTGCGGCCGATCTTGTCGTTGTCGGTGGCCTTGCGGCGGGCGTTGCGGACGCCCTTGTCCATCCAGTTGCGCTGCATGAGGGCACGGCCTTCGAGGGCGGCCTTCTTGCCCGCGTACTCCTCGTACTCCTCGCGCGCGTGGCGCCGGGCGGTGGCCCGCTCCTCCAGGTACGCCTCGTAACCGCCGCCGTACAAGGTGATCTGCTGCTGGGCGAGGTCGAGTTCGAGGACTTTGGTGACGGTGCGGGTGAGGAACTCGCGGTCGTGACTGACGACGACCGTGCCGGCGCGCAGCCCCTTCACGAAGGATTCCAGCCGCTCCAGGCCTTCGAGGTCGAGGTCGTTGGTGGGCTCGTCGAGCAGGAAGACGTCATAGCGGGAGAGGAGCAGCGAAGCGAGGCCCGCACGGGCGGCCTGGCCACCGGAGAGGGCCGTCATCGGCTGGTCGAGGCCGACGGTGAGGCCGAGGGAGTCGGCCACCTCTTCGGCGCGCTCGTCGAGGTCGGCTCCGCCGAGGTTCAGCCAGCGTTCGAGGGCGAGGGCATAGGCGTCGTCCGCACCGGGGGCGCCGTCGACGAGCCCCTGGGTGGCCTCGTCCATGGCGGTCTGGGCGGCGGCGACGCCGGTGCGACGGGCGAGGAACTCCCGCACGGTCTCACCGGCACGCCTCTCGGGTTCCTGCGGGAGGTGCCCGACGGCGGCGGTGGGCGGGGAGAGGCGCAGTTCGCCCTCTTCCGGGACGTCGAGGCCGGCCAGCAACCGCAGCAGGGTCGACTTGCCGGCGCCGTTGGCGCCGACGAGGCCGATGACGTCACCGGGGGCGACGACGAGGTCGAGGGCGGCGAAGAGGGTGCGTTCGCCGTGGCCGGCGGCGAGGTCCTTGGCGACGAGGGTTGCAGTCATCAGGGAAGGAATCCTAGGCGACGCCGCTTCGCTCCGCGGAAGCGAGCAGCCGCAGCAGCACGGACCGGTAGCCGGCGGCGGGGAACCGGTAGGGGCCGATCCCCGGATATCCCTCGTGCACGAGGTCGACGGCGGGTCCGGTCTGCCAGGCGAAGTCGCGCCAGACGACGTCACCCCCCTCGCGCAGGACGACGGCGGTGACCGCACCGCATCCGGGGTCCGCACAGTCGGGACAGGAGTGGATCACCTGGCGGGTGCCGTCGGCCGACAGGAGGCGGAGGGCGTGCTCGGCGCGGACGGTGGGCGGGAGGTCTGCCGCGAGGGGCGAGACGACGTCCGCTCCTTCGATCTCGTCGAGCCGGCGGAGGAGCGGCCTGCCGTCGACGAGGAAGTCGTGGCGGACCCGGTGACCACCGCCCTCGGAAACGACGGAGGTGAGGTCGAGGGATGTGTGCGGGAGCGGCATGGCTCAAGTATTTCGATCTTCCGTGGCTGCACCGTCCCGGAAATGTCCCGGTCCCGGTACGGTCCGGGCATGTGGTGCGACGTGATCGTGGTGGGCGGCGGAGTCATCGGGCTGGCAACGGCAACGACCCTGGCGGAGCGCGGGCTGCGGGTGCGGATCTGGTCGCGGGACGTCGTGACGCGGACGACCTCGGCGGTGGCGGGCGCGCTGTGGTGGCCGTACCGGATCGAGCCGGCGGCCGAGGTCGGGGCGTGGGCGCTCGCCTCCTTGCACACGTACGCCGAGCTGGCCGTGGATCCGGACCGCAGCGGGGTCCGGTGGACGGCCGGGGTCCATGCGGACACGACCCTGGAGCACCTCGGTCCGTGGGCGGGCGAGGTCGAGGGGCTCCGACGGTTGGCGCCGGACGAAGTGCCGGGGCCGTACCAAACGGGCCTGGCGGCACGCCTGCCGCTGATCGACATGCCGGTCCACCTGGCTTTCCTGCGGGACCGGTTCGAGGCCCTGGGCGGCGTCTTCGAGCAGCGCGCGGTGAGCGGGTTCGAGGAGGCCGCGGCCTTCGCCCCGGTGGTGGTCGACTGCACCGGGCTCGCAGCGCGCACGCTCGTCCCGGATCCCGCGCTGCGGCCGGTGCGGGGGCAGTTGGTCCTGGTGGAGAACCCCGGGATCGACGAGTGGTTCACTGCGGCCGACGGGACGTCCGGCGAGACCACGTACTTCTTCCCGCACGCCGACCGCTTGGTGCTCGGCGGGACGGCCGAGGAGGGCGACGAGCGGCTCGACGCGGATCCGACCACGGCGGCGGCGATCGTCGCGCGGTGTGCGCGGGTGCGGCCGGAGATCGCGGACGCCCGGGTCCTGGGGCACCGGGTGGGGCTGCGGCCGGTGCGGGTGGGAGGGGTGCGGATCGAGGCGGAGCCGCTGCCGGGCGGCGGGCGCCTGGTGCATCACTACGGGCACGGTGGCGCGGGGGTGACGGTGGCCTGGGGCTGCGCGCTGCGGGCGGCGGACCTCGTCCTCGGCTGACCGGTTCGCCTACGACCGGCCGGCGGACGCGCCCGACCGGCCCCGACGGTCGGGGCCGGTCGGGGCCGGTCGGGGCCGGTCGGGGCCGGTCGGGCGGGAACGACCGCGGGGCGGTCACCGCCCGGGAGGACGACGACCGCCCCGCGGGGCGCGCTCCGTCTACTTCCAGAGCGGCGGCTTGTGGTACTTGTCCGCGTCGGCGCACCGCTTGGCCTGGCGCTCCAGGGCATCGGCGCGGGCGAAGGCCTTGCGGGCCTCCGTCGTGGCGTGCAGGCGCTTGAGCTGGGCGGCGCGGTCGCGCTCCTTGCGGGCCTGCGCGTGCAGCTTGGCGGCGTTGCAGGTGACGGACTTGGCGGCGGCCGGCTCGGCGGTCACCGTCTGCCCGAGCAGCACGCCCCCGGCGAGCAGCGTCGTGGCGAGCAGCGCCGTGAGGGCACGGCGCGCGGGCTTGGTGTGGTGCATGGTGGTTCTCCAACTTCGGGGCTTCGTGGGCCCGTTCGAGGCATGGTCAGTACCAGTGAGTAACTTTACCTCGAAGGAGAACGGGACCACGTCACGACCCGCTCGACGGATTCGCTCGTCAACACCTCTCCACAGGACGTCCGCTGACGAGGTGGTAGGTGGCACGTGCATCCAGGAGCAGTGGAACGAGGGCTCGTTGGGACTGCGCGAGCGGCACCAGGGCGCCGGTGGCGTCGACCCGTGCGGTCACCCCGTGCAGGGCCAGTTCGTCGCCGACCTCGGCGTACTGCGCGGCGTCCAGGCGGTAGCCACAGGGCGGGTCGAGGAGGACCTCGTCCGGCTCCGGCGGATCGTTGTCGGCGCCGCCGAGGTACACCGGCCCCCGGCCGGCGAAGCCGGTGTGCCGGGCGAGGGCGGTGGCCACCGCGAGCGGCCCGCGGCGCTCCTCCAGATGGGCGAAGACGCCTTCCAGCGCGGCGCGGTGGGTGGCGACGCGGCGCCGGTGGTTACGGGCCGGATCGTCCTTCTCCGGCTGGTCGAGCGCGTCCACCCGGGTCTCGGCGAGCAGGGCCGCGGAGTGCTTGACGCCGGCCGCGTTGCGCAGGATCCGCTCCTGGCCGTCACCGGCGACCTGTTTGATCGGCTTGCCGGTGAGGGGATCGGTCCAGATGCCGTAGGTGCCGCTGCCGTGGCCGGCGAGGCGGGCGGCGGGCCGGACGTAGGACTCCGAGAGCGTCCGGGACTCGTCGTGGACGTGCGGGTCGACAGCGAGGTTGCGGGGCCAGAGGGCGAGCAGGTCCTTCTCGTAGTACCGCGGGGTGGCACCGTACTCGTGCAGGTCATAGACGAGTTCCGGGTGCCGGTCACGGATGACGGCTGCGATCGCACGCGCCTCGGCGGTCCGCAGGGCCAGGTGGTCGCGGTTCACGTCGATGCCGTCGCCGTTGCCCCGGGTGTCCGCCTCCCGTCCGTCGGGGTTCGCGGTGGGCAGGACCAGCAGGGTGGTGCGGGCGAGGAAGCGCCGGGTCTCCTCGTCCCGGGCGTACGCGAGGTCGCGCAGGGTGCTCAGACAGGCCTCGCGGCCGGCCGGCTCGTCGCCGTGCTGGCTGCAGACGAGCAGCACGGTGGTGCCGGAGCGGCCCTCGCCGAGGGTGACCAGCCGGAGCGGACGGCCCTGTCCGGTGGTGCCGATCCGGCGCACCGACGTCCGGTCGCCGGTCCGGTCGATGGCGGCGAGGAAGTCCCGCTCCTCGGCCTCGGTGGTCCACCGGGCGCCCCGGCTCGTCTCGAAGCCGGTGCGCGGGAGCACCTGCGCGGGAGCACGGTCCGCCGCTTTGGCGGGGACGGTGACGAGGGGGAGCGCGACGACCGCGGCGCCCGCCGCGAGGGCGAGTGCACGACGGCGGCTCCGCTGCCCGACGATCGTTTTCACCGGGTCTCCTCGATCAGGGCGGACGGCGTGCGACGGGGTCAACGGGCGGCTCCTCGGGGGCCGGCGGACGCGGGAAGGGCCGGCGCATCGGCGCGGTCGGCGGTCCCCTGCCGGACGGCGGGGCCCGGAGCGGGAAGGCGCGGTCCGGTGACGGCGGCCGGCGGGGCGGAACCGCTCGGCGGAGGGCCGGTGACGGGCGTCGATGCGGCCGGTGCCGGCCCCGTGGTGGCCCGGTCGAAGGCGCTCCGGCCCCCCACCAGGGGCAGCCGGGCCCAGGTGCGGGAGAGGTCCAACGTCAGGGTCGGCGTGGTCGACGGAGGGTCGAGGAGGTCCCGGTCGGTGCCCGCCACGATCAGCGCCAGTCGGTGCCCCGCCGGGACGACGTGGTCGGTCGGGGCGAGGTGGAGAGCCAGGGCGTACGCCTTGCCGGGAACCAATCGGCGTCCCCGGTGCGGGTCGGCCCAGGTGCCGAGGTCGGCCCAGCCCCGGCTGATGACGGTGAACGCGACGTCCGTCGTCCGGGGGACGGTCTCTTTGAAGCAGGCGCTGTCACCGGGGGTGCTCGCGCCCCAGCAACTGCGCTCGGCGAGGGTGCTGATGCCCTCCCCCGCCGCCGCGTAGTCGCGGATCGTGTCGGGTCCGAGGTCGACGAGGACGGCCGAGAGGTGGGCGCTGGTGGTGGTCGGGATCGCGGTGACCACCACCTTCGAGGCCCCGGAGATCCGCAGGTCCCGGGAGAGGGTGCGGGTGACGAACCCCGCCTTCTCGGGAGTCGGGCCGTCGATCCGCGCGGCCCAGTCCAGTTCGCCCAGGCTCCGGTCGTCGGTGAAGGTCGCGGTGGAGCCGGGGGGCGCGGGGGTGCGTCCGAGCGCGCCGGGCGTGGTGGGGGTGCCGGGGGCGGGGCGCAGCGTCGTGCTCCGGGTGGTGCTCGGCGGCCATTGCCGGTCGGTGGTCCAGAGGTCCGGGGCGCGTTCGACGTCGGCGACGGGTTCGCGGTCGATGCCGTTCTCGTGGCCGAGGAGATAGTGGTCGAACCAGCGGTGCAGGGTGCGGACCCAGTCGGCGCGCCGGAAGTCGAAGGGGTCGACGTGGCCGGTCTGGGAGAGCCAGATCTTCCGCTCGACGCCGTGCGCGGCGAGCGCGTCCCACCAGCGGCCGAACTGTCCCGCGCGCACGTTGAGGTCCTGTTGTCCGTGGACGACGAAGACGCTGGCCCTGACCTTGTCGGCGTCCTCGACGTAGTCGCGTTCGGTCCAGGCGGGGGTCCAGTCGCCGCTGTAGGGGGTGCTTCCGGCGATCCGTTCCTGGACCGCGTCGCAACGGTCCCGTGCCCCGGGGGCGTTCACGTAGTCGGAGAGCCAGCTCGGGTTGGCGTCGTAGAGCGGGGCGCCCTGGGAGTGGAAGTAGTCGTACCAGGAGGAGATGGCACCGATCGGAACGATCGTTTTCAGCTCTTCGACTCCAGTGGCGGCAACGCCGTTGGCGATGGTGCCGTCCCAGCTCTTGCCGATCATTCCGACGTGTCCGGTGCTCCAGGCGGTGGCACGGGCCGGAGTGTCCCCGGTGCGGGAGGCGTAGCCGCGGGCACGGCCGTTGAGCCAGTCGACGACGGCCTTGGCCGACTGGACGTCAAAACGGCCCCCGACGTCGTTGCAGCCGTCGGAGCGGCTGGTGCCGGCGAGGTCGACGGCGAGGAAGGCATAGCCACGCGGAACGAAGTAGTTGTCGTAGAAGAGCGGTAACCCGACCGGATTCCCTTCGGCGTCGTACGTCTTCTTCTGGCCCTCGTTGCCGCGTCCGCAGCAGGCGTAGTACGGACTGGCGTCCATGATGACCGGGACCTTCCGACCGGCCGCGGCGGGCTCGCGGGGACGCACGATGTCGACGGCGACCCGGTCGACGCGCCCGTCGCCGTCGCCGTCGAGTCCGGTGTCGACCCAGACGGACTCGCGTACCGCATCGGCGTACGAATAGACGGGGCGGGACTCGCGGACGGGTGGCGGGACCCGCTCCGGCTCTGCGCCGGCGGGCGTCACCAGGGTCGCGAACAGGGCGGCCGTGACCGCGGCCAGAACGGTTCCGTACGACGGTCCGGGTCCGCGGGTTCTCCGCTTTCGCATCGGCATGCGCCGGAACGTACCCCGGTCGACTCCCCCGCAAAAGGGTGTCGCAGGCATTCGGCCGCGGCGCGGGGGGCGGACGGTGCGTCTCGGCCGAATGACGCTCGTGTGACGGAGGGTCCTCTGGACGTGACGGTGCGTCGGCGCGCTGAATGGGCTCCGAGCCAAGGATCGACGACCATCCGCACGTCTTACGTTTCCTAGGACCTGGGAGCACCCGTGCACCGCAGACTGATCGTTCCGAGCGCCCTCGCGGGCTCGCTGCTGCTGGCGATCCCGGCATCGGCGGCCTCTTTCACACCCGGCGCCCCGGGCATCGGCGACTCCTACTACCCCGCCAGCGGCAACGGCGGCTACGACGTCTCCCACTACGACCTGCGCCTGAAGTACCAGCCGGCGACGGATCTCCTGGAGGGCACGGCGACGATCCTGGCGACCCCCACACAGGACCTGTCCCGCTTCAACCTCGACCTCGGCCTGGAGGTCAGCGAGATCAGGGTGAACGGGCGGAAGGCCGGGTTCGCCACCTCGGGGGACCACGAACTGGAGGTCACCCCGGCGACCCCGCTGCGCAGGAACACGCCGATCTCGGTGGTCGTCCGGTACGCGG
Organism: Streptomyces sp. NPDC058872; assembly: GCF_042743065.1. Taxonomy (NCBI): domain Bacteria; kingdom Bacillati; phylum Actinomycetota; class Actinomycetes; order Kitasatosporales; family Streptomycetaceae; genus Streptomyces; species Streptomyces sp. NPDC058872. Next base: position 2,299 of record NZ_JBHYMK010000015.1, on the reverse strand, counting down.
GCAAGCCCTCGGAGTTCAGGATCGACGGTTGGTCGGCCTGGGCCCGGACCCCGGACGGCGGAGTCGCCGCGCAGGAGCCGGAGTCGGCCGTCTGGTGGTTCCCGTCCAATGACCACCCGTTGGACAAGGCCACCTTCGACGTCTCGGTCCTGGTGCCGGACGGCCACCAGGCGATCAGCAACGGCGTGCTGCGGTCGCAGTCCTCGCGACTGGGTTGGACCCGCTTCAACTGGCGTTCCCACAAGCCCCAGGCGACCTACCTGGCGACGCTGGCCGTCGGCAGGTTCGACATCACGACGGGCCGGACCGCGAACGGACTGCCCGTGCTCAACGCGTACAGCAAGGACCTCGGCGACAACGCCGGCGCCGCCCGTGCCTCGATCGAGCGCACCACCGAGGTGGCGGAGTGGCTGGAGTCGGTCTACGGCCCGTACCCCTTCAACTCCCTCGGCGGCTACGTGCCGAACGTGACCAGCGGTTTCGCCCTGGAGACGCAGACCCGCCCGTTCTACAGCCCGCGGCAGTTCGCCAACGGCGCGAACGTGTCGGTGGTCGTGCACGAGTTGGCGCACCAGTGGTACGGCGACAGCGTGTCGGTCCGCGACTGGAAGGACATCTGGATCAACGAGGGCTTCGCCCGTTACAGCCAGTGGCTGTGGTCGGAGAAGGAGGGCGAGGGCACGGCGCAGGAACTGGCGGACCACGTGTACGCCTCGCGGACGGCCGAGGACCCGTTCTGGACCGTGCGGCCGGGTGACCCGGGTGCCGAGAACCAGTTCCACGTCGCGGTGTACGACCGGGGCGCCTGGGCGCTCCAGGCGCTGCGCAACGAGATCGGCGACGAGCGCTTCTTCGCGGTCCTGAAGGGATGGCCGCAGGAGTTCGCCTACGGCAACGCCGGGGTCTCGGACTTCGTCCGGTACGCGGAGCGGGTCTCCGGCAAGCGGCTCGCCGGGCTCTTCGACACCTGGCTGTACCAGCCGTCGAAGCCGGCCGCCGCGGCGGTGCCCGCGGCCCCGGGTCCGGCCACCCGCTCGACCGCGCCGTCGGCGGAGCCCGCACCGCCGAAGTCCTGGAAGGAGATCGCGGCGACGAACACCGTCCACGACCACGGCGCCCGCCCCGGGCACTGACCCCGGAGGACCTTCAGGAGCCGCCCCGGGGGCGCGCCGGTGGCCACCCGGGGTTCACGCCCCGACCGGGTCGCCCGTTCGCGACCGGTGCCGGTGTCCGAGGAGCGTGCCGGCGCCCCGGTGGACGCCCTCTGCTCCGGGGCCGTCGGTCCGGCGGGGGCTCACGCCGATGCCCCCGGCTTCCGGGGGCGGACGGGCGGCGCACCTCCCGCGGGCCGTCCGCCGGCGTGGCGGGCGGCCTTGCGGGCCCTTCGGGCCAGGGGGAGGTAGCGCAGCCGCTCGGGAAGCACGGGCACCACCACCCGGACGGTCCGGGTGAAGCGGCGCAGGGCCCGCTCCTGTGCGTCCGTCCATTCCAGGCCGATGGCCCGTCGGGCCTCCGGCGGCATCAGGCCGACGGTGAGGAAGGTCCGGAGCTTCAGGAACGGACGGCGCAGGACCGGCCAGAGGACACGGAGGACGAGCCGGAGCGGCAACGGCCCGCGATCGGGTGCGGGCAGTGGCAGGTCGGTGTCGAGCAGTTCCCGCACGACGGCGGTGGCCTCGATCTCCTCGGCGAGGACCCGCCGGTAGTACGGCCAGAACGCTTCGATCGTCTGGGGCATGTCCCGGTCGTGGATGCCGAGGATCCGACCGACTTGCAGCCACTCTGCGTACAGCTGCCGCTCCTGGGCCTCGCTGAGGGGGCGGACGAGGAGGCGGAGCCCGTGCCGGTAGATGGGGAAGCCGGTGGCGTGCACCCAGGAGTAGTAGGCCGGGGTGAGGGCGTGGTAGCGGCGTCCGTGGGCATCGACGCCCTGGATGGTCCGGTGCAGTTCCCGGAGCCGGCGGCCTTCCCGAGCGGCCTCGTCGCCCCCGTAGATCCACAGTTGGAGCGAGCGCAGGGACCGTTCGCCACGGCCCCAGGGGTCCGTGCGGAAGACGGAGTGGTCGTCGACGCCGGCGCCCACGGCCGGATGGGCGACCTGCAGGGTGAGGGCGGCGGGCAGCATCAGGAGAGCCCGCACGTCCCCCGCGAGGCTCCACAGCACGCCGCCCACGGGTGGCGGCTCCGGGGTGCTGGCGGCGGGTGCACGGCCGGGGGCCGTCGTCGGTTCCCTCACCATGGGCCTCCTCCTCGTGCCTTCAAGCTTGCCTCCGCGCGGAAGGGGCCGTCGACCGGGCGC
>NZ_JBHYMK010000014.1:0-148580 GCF_042743065.1 Streptomyces sp. NPDC058872 | reverse complement strand
CTGCCCGGGGCCTCGCCACCTGCTTGTTCGCCTCACGTGTCGGCTGCGAGCGGACGAGAGGAGGCAACCCCGTGCCACAAGGTCCTGGCCGACGCTCTGGGCGACGTCAGCCGATACCGGTGAGCATCCTGATCCGCGCCGCGGTGCCCTGAGTCAGTTCCGCGGGCGTCGGCGGTGCGAGGCGACTGCCGATCCAGCCCAGGAGGAAACCTGCGGGGACGGTGAACAGCGCGATGCTCTGGAGCGGGAACCAGTGGAAGTCGTGGCCCGGCAGGAGCGAATACGACTGTCCTGACACCGTCGGGCTGAAGAACTGCAGAACGAGGCAGCACGCCAGAGAGCCGTAGAGCGTCCACAGCATTCCGCGCCGGGTGAAGCCCTTCCAGAACAGGGTGTAGACCAGTGCGGGCAGGATGACCGAGGCGGCCACGGCGGCGCTGAACGACGCCAGGAAGACCATGCTCCACCCGTGCAGCAGCACCGCCAGGAATACGCTCGCCGAGCCGACCGCCACGGTCGCCCACCGGGCCACGACCGTCTCCCGCCGGTCCGGCACGGCGCCCCTGCGCAGGGTGTGCGCGTAGATGTCGTGGGACAGTGCCGCAGCGGTGGCGAGGGTGAGCCCGGCCACCGAGGCCAGCGCGGTCACGAACACGGCACAGGCGGTCGTCGTGAACAGCATCCCGTCGGCGGCTCCTTCGTCGAGAGCGCGGGCCAGCAGGAACAGTGTGGTGTTGCCCTGGGGGTCGTCGCCGACGATCGCACCCGTGCCCACGACCGCCGCCGCGGCGAGGCCGAGGAACACCAGCGCCGTGTAGAACGAGGTGATCATGACGACCGCGTGACCCGCCGCGCGTCGGGCGGTCCGGCCACTTCGGGCGGCGCCGATCCGCAGGAGGACGGGAGGCACCACCGCGGAGCCGAGCAGGACGGTCAGGCCCAGGGAGAGGAGTTCGAGCGTGCCGGTCGCCGTGGTCCCGAACAGCCCGCCCGGAGAGTGGAAGACCTCCGCACCGCCGACGCCGAGGGCGGCCTCCCGCGTCATGGTGCCGAAGTCCCCGTCGAAGCGCCTGCCGGCGACGACGGTGAGCACGAGGACCACGCCGAAGACCAGGAGCGCCTTGCCGGCCTGGATCATGCTCGTGCCCCGCATGCCGCCGAAGGCGGCGAAGGACACGATCAGCAGTCCGATCAGTACGGTGCAGACCCGGGCGGCAGCAGGTGCCTTCAGCCCCAGGAGGTAGGTGATGACGTTCCCCGCGACCGTGAGCTGGACGACGACGAGCGGGACACACACCACCAGGGTGAGCACGGTGCCCGCGATCCGCGGTGCGGCGCCGGCCGTCCGGGTCTCCAGAATGGACCCGAGGGTGAAGCGCCCGGTGTTCCGCAGGGGCTCGGCCAGGACCACCAGGACGATCAGCGCTGCACAGGCACCGGCGGCCAGCACCATGCTGTCGTAGCCGCTCAGCGCGACCGTGCCGATGGGACTGAGCAGGGCGGTCACCGGAATGTAGTCGCCGCACAGGGCCAGAGCACTGCGCACGGCCGGCAGGGAGCGCTCCGCGACGTAGTAGTCGGAGGCCGTTTCGCCGGCCATGCCCGAGACGAGACACAGCAGGAAGCAGAGGCAGACGACGATCAGGAACAGGGTCAACGGAGTGAGCAGCCCGGCCCCGGCGGCAAGGACACGATCTCCGTTCACGACGTGGCCGATCCGGTGCCGTGCAGCGCGTCGACATGAGGGTCGCACCGTCGACGACAGGCGTGGTCGTACCACAGGGCGGAGACCGCCATGGTGCCGGCCTGAAGGCTCAGCAACAGCATTCCGAGCGTGTACGCGCCTGCCACCGACGTCGCCGCGAGGCCGTCCAGCGCGAAGGTGACCAGACAGACGAAGGCGATCACAGTGGCGTTGACCGCCAGGAGCAGGCCTCTCAGCCGTCTCGCTGTGCCGTGCAGTCGCGTGTACTCCGGTTGTTCGGCGACAACCGCTGAGGAGCCGCGTGGCGTGGGTTCGAACAAGGACATGGTGTGACTCCGAGGTGCGGGGTGTGCGTAAAGCGCGGGAGGGCGAAGGAGAGGGAAACGGCGTGCCCCGCCGGTCGGTGAAGACCGCCGGGGCACGCCGTCGAGGACTTGTGCGGCAGGTGGTCAGCCGGTCTGGGCCCAGGAGGGGGTGGGCCGGGGTGTCGCGGCGGGCGTGACCCCGGATTCCGCCTCCGTGAAGCGTGCGAGGAACGCCTCGGCGGGCGATGGGTTCCACAGCGGCGTGACGTCGGCCATCCTGGCCGCACGCTCCGAAGGGGGACGGGTCACCTTCCGGTGCCGCCGAGGTAGGCGGCCCACGGCATGTTCATGTAGGCGAACGAGGCGGGCGCACCGCTGATGCGCTTGTTCATGAACATCCGTTCGTGTGTGGTGGCCAGGAACACCGTCGGGGTGCTGGGGGTGAACAGGGCCTGGGCCTCGGCGTACGCCTTGGCCGACGCCTCGGGATCGGAGGAGGTGCGGGCCTGGTCGAGCAGCTGGGTCACCTGGGGGTCGTCGTAGCCCGTCCAGTTGAAGATGCCGCGAGGGGTGACGCTTTCGGCCACGTAGGACGCCGGGTCGGGCATGGTGACGTAGCCGAAGGTGAGGATGAGGTCGAGGCCCTTGCGGACCGAGGGGTCGTAGAAGAGCGAGGACATCTCGGTGGGCTGGAGCTGCTTGATCTCGATGTCCACGCCGATCTTCTTGGCCGAGGCCTGGACGAACGTCAATGCCTGCAGTCCGCGCTGGTCGCCTGCGGGGATGGCGGCCACCAGCGGGCGGGAGACCGGGCGGGCCTGTGCGACCAGCTTCTTGGCTTCCTCCACGTCCGGCTCCGGGACGTCGGGCAACGCTGCGTAAGCGGCGTCGAACCGGGTGGCTGCCTTGTCCCCGCGCCAGGTCAGGGGCGGGACGAGTGACTTCAGGGTGGTGGCGTCACCGCCGAAGACGTTCTTGATCAGGGCGTTCCGATCGATGACCAGGGACAGCGCGTCCAGGAGCTTGCGGTCGGCCGCGGGCGATTCGGCGTTCCCGGGAACCAGCAGCACGTTCTGGGTCGACGGGCCGAGGTACAGCGCGCCGTTGTTCGTCTTGCCGAGCGCGGTGGCGCTGCTGGGCGGCAGTTCGTAGGTGCCGTCCACCTCGCCGGACAGCAGCGAGCTGGTCAGCGTGTTGTTGTTGGTGATGAACTGGAACTCGACCCGCTTCGCCTTCGGCTTCAGCGCGGTGTCCCAGTACGCATCGTTGCGTTCCAGGGTGATGCCGTTGCCGGACCTCCAGGACCCCAGCTTGAACGGCCCCGTACACATCAGGCCGCCCTTGGCGGTCCCGTAGGAGGGGCCCGCCTTCTCGCTGTATGCCTTCTGGCTGACCGCTCCGAACGACGTGGACAGCGCCTTGGGCAGGGTCTGGTCGTACTCCTTGGTCCGCAGCGTCACCTGGTGCGTGCCGGTGGCCTCGATCGAGGCCACGGCGGTCAGGTAGTTGCCGTACAGGGCCTGCGTCTTCGGGTCCCGCTGCCGCTCCAGGCTGTGGATCACGTCCTCGGGGGTCAGGGGAGAGCCGTCCCAGAACTTCACGCCGGAGCGCAGGTCGAGCACGAGGGTGCGGTCGTCGGTCCAGGTGACCTTTTGGGCGAGGCCGGGACTCAGGGAGAAGTCCGGGTTCATCCGGGTCAGGGTGTCGCAGAGGTTGGCCTCGACCGTCTGGGGCGAGTAGTCGCCGATCTTGGCGGGGTCGAGGGTGGTCGGTTCGCCGTAGGGCAGGGCCCAGGTCACCCGGTCCACCTGGGAGCCGCCGGGGGGCGTGGTGGTGGTGAGACGTCCAGCCTTGGGGGTTTGGTCGTCTCCGGCGGTCGAGCTGCTGCAGGCCGTGACGGCCAGCAGTCCTGCGCTCGTGAGTGCCGCCAGCAGCATTTTCTTCGCAGCCATGGCTGAGTGCTCCTTGCCGAGAGGAGTGAGGGGGAGGGGACGATCGGCATGGGGGGTGTGAGGAACGCCGACGAGTCGTCGTAAATGAACGTCATATAACGTTGTTGCATATCACGCTTGCATCTGGTGAGCTAACGCGTCAAGAGCAAGACGTGACCATCTCGCGAATCTGGCGTCCAACCCCACACGATCCGGTGTGGCCGGCCCGAGATGGTCGCCACCCCTCTCGTAGAAGCGGAGCATTGCCATGTCCTTCACTCCCGCCCTCGACTTCGCGTTCGAGATCCGTGCCGAGGTGTCCGACACGCTGCACATCGGCAACGGTGACGGTGAGATCACCGAGTTCACCCCCATCACGGGGGGCAGCGTGGACGGGCCCCGGCTGCGCGGGAAGGTCCTTGTCGGTGGAGGTGACTGGAGCAGCACGCGTGGGGAGGTGTGCGAACTGGAGGCCCGCTATCTGCTCCAGGCGGAGGACGGTTCCGTGATCGACATCGTCAACCGCGGCTACTACTGCCCCAAGGCCGACGCTCCGGACCAGTTCGACGGTGAAGTGCAGGTCTCCGAGGCCGGGCACTACTACCGCACCTCGCCGGTCTTCCGCACGAACGCCCCCGCCCACCGCTGGCTCACGGAGACGGTCTTCGTCGGTCTCGCCCGCCCGGACGGCGACGAGGCCGTCGTCATCCGCATGTACGCGCTCGGGTGACCGATCGCTTCCGTGGCCCGCGCGCCGACCGCGCGGGCCCGTGCTGCGACCGCCGGGTCCGGGCTAGGACAGGGAGCGCCACGCTCCGATCAGGGCCTCCCGGAGTGCGTCGACCTCTTCGGTGCTGAGACCGGCGACCATGCGCGCTTCCAGCGCGCGGGCCGGGTCGGCGTACTCGGCGAGTAGCCGCCGCCCCGGATCGGTGAGCAGGACGAGGCGCTCGCGGCGGTTGGTCGAGTTGGGCTCGCGGCGGATCAGGCCGCGGCTCTCCAGTGTCCGGATCATGTCGGCCATCGACTGGGCGGTGACGAAGGAGTCGCGGGCGAGTTGGGCGGCGGAGATGCCGTCGTGCCGCTCCAGGACCGTCAGGGCGGTGTACTGCAGTGCTGTGATTCCGGCGGGCTTGAGCAGTTCCTCCAGGCGGGCGCGCACCGCCAGCTCCGTCCTCTTGAGCAGGTAGAGCAGTGACGTGCTCACGTCGGTCCTCCCGTCGTGTCGACCGGGCGGGCGGTCGAGTCCCTTGGCGTCCCGGTGCCGCCCGGTGGCGGCTGCCTCAGCCTAAGTCATTGACAGGAATCCTGTTGATTGACCAGACTGCATTCATCAGGATTCCTGTCGATCCCGGCGTGCGTGCCGGAGCCTTCGGCACCCCTTTTCTCCTGTGCGAGAGGTGTTTCTCATGGATCTTCAGGGCAAGGTCGCTGTCGTCACCGGCAGTGGACGCGGTCTCGGACTGGCCTATGCGCAGGCCCTCGCCGGGGCCGGTGCGGCCGTCGTCGTCAACGACGTCGACCCGGCCGCCGTCGAAGCCGCCGTCGCCTCGATCACCTCCGGGGGCGGCACGGCCACCGGTGTCGTCGCGGCCGTGGGTGACGGCGAGGCGGCCCAGCAGTTGGTGGACGCGGCGGTCCGGGAGTACGGGCACTTGGACGTGCTCGTCACCAATGCCGGCATCCTGCGCGACCGCGTGCTGTGGAAGATGACCGACGACGACTTCGACGACGTCGTCCGCGTCCACCTCCGCGGCACCTTCACCTGTGCCCGCGCGGCGGCCGTCCGCATGCGCGAGCAAGGCACCGGGGGCCGGCTCGTCCTCATCTCCTCGCCGGCCGGACAGCGCGGCAACTTCGGTCAGACCAACTACGCCGCCGCCAAGGCCGGCATCGTCGCCATGGCCCGCACCTGGGCCATGGAGCTGGGCCGCGCCGGCATCACCGTCAATGCCGTCGTCCCCGTCGCCGCCACCGAGATGACCAAGACCATTCCGGCCTTCGGTCCCGTCATCGAAGAGTCCGAGCGCACCGGAAAGCCGCTGCCGGACTGGCTGCGCAAGGACGAGGGCCTCGGCACCGTCGAGGACGTCGCCGCCCTGATCACCTTCCTCGCCTCGGACGGCTCCGACGGGGTGACCGGGCAGGCCATCGGCATCGGCGGTGACCGCCTCGCCCTGTGGGCGCACCCCAAGGAGAAGGCGGTCGCCTTCGCCGACGGAGGCTGGAGCGCCGACGCCATCGCCGCCGAGTGGCCGGACGGGGTCGGAGCCGAGCCCGAGACCTACGGCATTCCCGCGCCGAAGTCTCCGGAGGCGTAGACATGCCCGATCTCGCGCTCGACCTCGACCGGCTCACCGCCATCGACGTGCACACGCACGCGGAGGTCTCCAAGGACGGCCACGGGGCCTTGAGTCCGGAGCTGTTCGGTGCCTCGGAGAAGTACTTCAAGGCCCATGGCCACCGGCAGCCGACCATCGAGGAGATGGCCGGCCACTACCGGGAACGCCGCATGGCCGCGGTGGTCTTCACCGTCGACGCCGAACACGCCACCGGCCACCCGCGGATCTCCAACGAGGAGATCGCCGAGAGCTGCGCGGCCCACGCCGACGTGCTGATCCCCTTCGCGAGCGTCGACCCGCACAAGGGGCGCGCGGGTGCGCGCGAGGCACGGCGGCTGGTGGAGGAACACGGCGTCCGCGGCTTCAAGTTCCATCCCAGCATCCAGGCGTTCTCCCCGAACGACCCGCTCGCCTACCCCTTGTACGAGGTCATCGAGGAGCTCGGCGTGCCCGCCCTGTTCCACACCGGCCAGACCGGCATCGGCGCCGGCGTCCCGGGCGGCGGCGGCATCCGGCTGAAGCACTCCGATCCGATGCTGGTCGACGACGTGGCCGTCGACTTCCCCGAGCTGCGCATCATCCTCGCCCACCCCTCCTTCCCCTGGCAGGACGAGGCCCTGGCGGTGGCCACCCACAAGCCGCACGTGTACATCGACCTGTCCGGCTGGTCCCCGAAGTACTTCCCGCCGCAGCTCGTGCGCTACGCCAACACCCTCCTGAAGGACAAGGTCCTCTTCGGCTCCGACTACCCCGTCATCACCCCCGACCGGTGGCTCGCCGACTTCGAGGAGCTCGACATCAAGCCCGAGGTCCGGCCGAAGATCCTCAAGGAGAACGCCGCCCGCCTGCTCGGCCTGATGACGGACTGAAGGAGTCGTTCGTGTTGAACCAAGGCATCGGCTCCTGGCCCGCGCGCCGGGCCCGCAAGACCCCCGACCGGATCGCCGTCGTCCACGAGGGTTCCACCTCCACCTACCGGGAGCTGCACGAGCGCGTCCTGCGCCTCGCGCACGCCCTGCGCACACTGGGCGTGGTGCGGGGCGACCGGATCGCCTACCTCGGCCCCAACCACCCGGCGTTCCTGGAGACCCTGTTCGCCGCCGGGACACTGGGCGCGATCTTCGTCCCGCTCAACACCCGCCTGACGGTCCCGGAGTTGACCCACAACCTGGTCGACTCGGGCAGCACCGTCCTCGTGCACGGGCCCGAACAGGACGGGACGGCCCGCGCCGCGGCGGCCGGGGCGGGCATGCGGCACCGGATCGCCCTCGCCGGGCCCGACGACGACTCCCCCGGTTACGAGGAGCTGCTCGCCCACGCCGGCACCGAACCGCTGGACGAGGCCGTGGCGCCCGAGGATCCGTGCATCATCATGTACACCTCCGGGACCACGGGCCGCCCCAAGGGCGCGGTCCTCTCCCACGCCAACATCACCTGGAACAGCGTCAACGTCCTCGTCGACACCGACCTGACCGGCGACGAGGTGACCCTCGTCATGGCCCCGCTCTTCCACACCGCCGGCCTCAACATGACCTGTCTGCCCACCCTGCTCAAGGGCGGCCGGGTGGTCCTCCTCGGAGCCTTCGACGCCGAGCGCGTCCTGGAGCTGATCGAGGAGCTGCGGGTCACGTACGCGTTCGGCGTGCCCACCATGTACGACGCCATGGCCGCCCGGCCCCGCTGGGCCACCACGGACCTGTCCAGCCTGCGCACCCTCAACTGTGGCGGCGCCCCCGTGCCCGCACGCACCATCGCCACCTACCTCGACCGCGGCCTCGCCTTCAGCCAGGGCTACGGCATGACCGAGGCGTCCCCCGGCGTCCTCTACCTGGACCGGGAACAGGCCGCGGCCAAGGCCGGATCCGCAGGCGTGCCGCACTTCTTCACCGACATCCGCATCGTGCTGCCGGACGGCCGCGAGGCCGGACCGGGCGAGCGGGGCGAGATCCAGGTCCAGGGCCCCCACGTCATGACCGGCTACTGGAACCGGCCCGAGGACACCGAAGCCGTCTTCACCGGGGAAGGCTGGCTGCGCACCGGAGACGTCGCGCGAACGGACGACGACGGGTACGTCTCCATCGTCGACCGGGTCAAGGACATGTTCGTCTCGGGCGGCGAGAACGTCTACCCGGCCGAAGTCGAGGAGGTGCTCCTCACCCATCCCGCCGTCGCCGAATGTGCCGTCATCGGCGTGCCCGACCCGGTCTGGGGCGAGGTCGGCCGCGCCGTCGTCGTCCTCGGACCCGGCGCCCGCGCCGACCGGGACGAGATCCTCGGCCACCTCCACGGCCGACTCGCCAAATACAAGATCCCCAAAACCCTCGTCCTGACGGAAGAGCTGCCCCGCACGGCCTCCGGAAAGATCATCAAGCCCGCCGTGCGCGAGGCGTACACGGACGCCCCCGGCGAGCGTCCGCAGGCGTGACGGACACCCGGAACCCCACCTCACCCCACACGGGCGGTGCCCCCACCGCCCGTGCCATCGGAAGGAGGTGCCGGGGTCGACGCCCGCCGTGTGCTCGGCCCCGAAGCTCCGGTCCACCGTGACCAGCGCCCCTCACGGCCCGAGAACGCTCCACCGGCAGGTCCCTGGCCAGAGATGACCGCGGCTCTCCGTCCCCGGTCGGAGCATCCCGGAGGGCCGGGCGACCGTCCCTTCCGAGTCACGAGTGACAACCCGCCATCACCGCACCCGGTCCTCCCGGACCGCCTCACATCCCTAGGGAGTCCACCATGACCACCCTCGCGAACGGCCTCGACGAACTGAAGGCCCTCACCGGAGCCGACCTCGGCCGCACCGACTGGCTCGACATCACCCAGAAGCGGGTGAACACCTTCGCCGACGCCACCGACGACCACCAGTGGATCCACACGGACCCGGAGAAGGCCAAGGACGGCCCGTTCGGCGGCCCGATCGCCCACGGCTACCTCACCCTCTCCCTCATCATCCCGCTCTTCAACGAGCTGCTGGAGATCACCGGCACGAAGATGAGCGTCAACTACGGCCTGGAGAAGGTCCGCTTCCCCAGCCCCGTGCCGGTCGGCGCGAAGATCCGGCTGCACGGTGCCGTCGGCGAGGTGGAGGACGTCAAGGGCAACGGCGTGCAGATGCCCCTGACGTTCACCGTCGAGGTCGAGGGAAGCGACAAGCCGGCCTGCGTCGCCCAGGCCGTCTACCGCCACTACGCCTGACCACCGGTCCCGCGCCGCGACCGCGTCGGCACCGCTCGCCCGTCCGTGAACCACCCCTGAACCCGCAGGCATCGTCATCCTCCGCCCTTCGCACAGGCGGACGCCTGCGGTGGGCCGCCCCCCTGCGGGCGGGGGCGACGATCACCCCGACCGCAGGGCGGGCAGCTCCCCGACGACATCGGCACCGCGCTCGCACGGTGCTCCAGGAGGCACGCGCACGTGTTCTCCGCGGCCCGCAGGAAGCCGCACGGATCCCCTGATCTCCCTCCAGACACCCCACCCAGTCCGTTCTGGCTCGACGACCCGCGCCGCCCCGGGACCACTTCCGCCCTCGTGGGCTCCACCACTTGTGGTTTCCTGGTCGTCGGCGGAGGCCACACCGGCCTGTGGACCGCGCTCATGGCCGAGGAACGAGACCCCGCCCTCGACGTTCTCCTCGTCGAAGCCGGCGAAGTCGGACGCGCAGCCTCCGGCCGTAACGGCGGATTCTGCGAGGACGGCCTCACCCACGGCCTCACCCACGGCCTCACCCACGGCCCCACCCACGGTCTGGACCGCTGGCCCGACGAGATCGCCGTGCTGGAGCGACTCGGCCGTGAAAACCTCCACGCAGTGGAGGACACCCTCGCTCGCCACGGCATCGACTGCGACGGGGAGCGCACGGGTTCCCTGACCATCGCCCCTTGACCCCACCAGGTCGCCTGGCTCGCCGAAGAAGCCCAGACCGCCGCCCGTCACGGGGCCGACGCCGTCTACGACTACGCGCTGGTGACAGAGCCGTTGACCGACCAACAGTTCGCCTCGGTGGCCTGGCAACACCGACAGGGGCGGGCCGATCCGCTTCGGTCAAACCCGGGGTGGAGCCATCGACACCAGCCACCGCGGCAAGGTCGCCCACGCAGCGGGCTTCACCGGACTCGGCGTCGGCTCCACCCGCTTCGGCACCGAGACGGTGCTTGACCTGCTTGCCGGCGCCCGCCCCGGGCGCACCGCCCTCGCAGGGGTCCGCCGCAAGCCGCTGCCCCTCCCGCCCGTCCCCGCCCTCAGCCCGCTCGGCCGCAGCGCTCGGTGTCGATCTCGGCGAGTGTGGCCTCGTGGTAGCGGGCCCCGTGGACGGTCCCGTCGTTCAGCACCCGTCCCGCCGCGGCGAGGACCTCGCCGGGTATGGCCAGGTCGAGGACGGACAGGTTCTCCCTCAGGTGAGGTACCGACCGGGTTCCTGGAATGACGACGACGTGGGGTTCCTGGGAGACGACCCAGGCCAGGGCCAGCTGCGCCAGGGTGACGCCGGCGTCATCAGCGATCCTCTCGACCTCTCGCCGCAGCGTCAGGTTGGCCGGATAGCGGTCGGCATCGAAGCGGGGCATGCTCCGGCGGATGTCGCCTGCGGGAAGGGCGCCGAAGTCCGGTGGCGCCGAGGTGAGGAAGCCCCGCGCGAGGGGGCTGAAAGCCACCAGGGCGACGCCGAGTTCGCGGGTCGCCGAGAGCGTGCCCCGCTCGGGGTTGCGCGTCCAGAGGCTGTACTCGTTCTGCAGCGCGGCGATCGGGTGCACGGCGTGCGCCCGCCGCAGGGTCACGGCGGAAACCTCGGACATGCCCAGGGCGCGCACCTTCCCGGCCGTGACGAGTTCGGCCATCGCGCCGACGCTCTCCTCAACCGGCACCTTCCGGTCGAGCCTGTGCAGGTAGTAGACGTCGATGACGTCGGTACGCAGCCGGGCCAGCGCCTCGTCGGCGGTGCGCCGGATCGTCTCAGGACGCCCGTCGATCACCCGCTTCCCGTCGACGCCGGTCATCCCGCACTTGCTGGCCAGCACGATCCGGTCCCGGTGCCCGGCGAGCACCCTCCCGACCAGCTCCTCGTTGGTGCCGAAGCCGTACAGCGCCGCCGTGTCGAAGTGTGTGACGCCCTCCTCGACGGCCGTCAGGAGCAGCCGCTCCGCGGCCTCCGGAGTCGGCGGGACGCCGTACGCATGGCTCAGGTTCATACAGCCCAGGCCGACCGCCGGCACCTCGAACGGACCGATCCGGCGCGGGGCGGGCCGCCCCGCGCCGGTGGAGGTCGGCGCGGTCACGAGCCCGCGACCGCGTTGAGTTGTTCCTCCAGGTTGGCCAGCGTCCGGTAGCAGGCCAGGACCTGGGCGATCGAGGAGTTCGGCTCGCGGCCCTCGCGGATCGCGGCGACGAACTCGCGGTCCTGGAGTTCGATGCCGTCCATCGACACGTCGACCCCGCTCACGTCGATCGCCTCGTCCCTGCCGGTGAACAGGTCGTCGTACCGGGCGATGTACGTGCCGGTGTCGCCGATGTAGCGGAAGAAGGTGCCCAGCGGCCCGTCGTTGTTGAAGGACAGCGACAGCGTGCAGAGGGCACCGTTCTCCGCGCGCAGTTGGATCGACATGTCCATCGCGATGCCCAGCTCGGGGTGGATCGGGCCCTGCACGGCGTTGGCCTGCACGATCGGCGAGCCGGTCTGGTGGGCGAAGAGGTCGACGGTGTGCGCGGCGTGGTGCCACAACAGGTGGTCGGTCCAGGAGCGCGGCTGGCCGAGCGCGTTGAGGTTCTTCCGGCGGAAGAAGTACGTCTGCACGTCCATCTGCTGGATGGTGAACTCGCCGGCCTCGATCCGCCGTCGCACCCATTGGTGGCTGGGGTTGAAGCGGCGGGTGTGGCCCACCATCGCGACGAGCCCGGTGCGCCGCTGCGCCGCCAGGCACGCCTCGGCGTCGGCGAGGGAGTCGGCGAGCGGAATCTCGACCTGGACGTGCTTGCCCGCCTCCAGGCAGGCCAGTGTCTGTCCGGCGTGCAGGTGCGTGGGCGTGGCGAGGACGACGGCGTCGACGTCGTCCATCGCCAGTGCCTCCTCCAGGGAGGCGACGGCGCGGCCCACCCCCTGCTCCGCCGCGAACTTCTGCGCGCTTTCGAGGCTGCTGCTCACGACGGCGGCCACCTCGACGCCCTCGATCCGTTTGAGGGCGGCCGCGTGCTTGGCGCCGAAGGCGCCACCCCCGGCCAGGGCGATCCGCAGGCTCCGGTCGTCAGTCATGTCACTCCTTCTCGGTGGGCCCTTCGGCCCCGGGGCGGTTTTCCAGGATCAGGTGGCCGACGGCGGTGTTGGACGCCGGCACGTGGTAGAAGCGGTGCTTGACCTCGACTTCGCCGGAGCCGTCGACGTCGCTCAGCGCGCCGCGGGCGATCAGCCACATGACCAGCTCGATGCCCTCGGAGCCGGCCTCCTCGACGTACTCCAGGTGCGGCACCTCGGCCAGCCCGGCCGGGTCCTCGACCAACCGGTCCAGGAAGGCGTTGTCCCACTCCCGGTTGATGAGGCCGGCGCGGGGGCCCTGGAGCTGGTGGCTCATGCCGCCGGTGCCCCACACCTGCACCTTGAGGGGCCGGTCGTAGGACTCGATCGCCCGGCGCAGGGCCCGGCCCAGCTCGAAGCAGCGGGCGCCCGAGGGCACGGGGTACTGCACCACGTTGACGTGGAACGGGATCACCTTGCACGGCCACTCCCCGACATCGCCGAACAACAGCGACAGCGGGACGGTCAGACCGTGGTCGACGGCCATCTCGTTGGCCAGGGCGAGGTCGAAGTCGTCCCTGATGAGGGAGTGCGCGATGTGCGCGGCCAGGTCGGGGTCGCCCTCGATGCCGGGCACCGGGCGGGGGCCGTACCCCTCGTCGGCGACGGGGTAGGAGGCGCCGGTGCCGAGCACGAAGGTCGGGACCATCGACTGGTCGAAGGCGCTGGCATGGTCGTTGTAGACCAGGAAGACGACGTCGGGAAGGTTCTCCTCCTCCCATTCCTTGGAGTACTCGTACCCGTCGAAGACCGGTCGCCAGTAGGGCTCTTCGGTCTTGCCGTGGTCCATCGCCGCGCCGATCGCCGGCACGTGCGAGGTGAAGACCGCGCCGGTGACCACGGCGTGCCCGGTCGGCGGGGTCGGGTCGACGTGTGCGGCCTCCAGGACGGCGTGGTCGATCCGGTTGCCCTCCACCGGACGGCCGCCGCCGACCATCATGGCGCGGTACTCCTCTTCGGTCATGCCGGTCATCGAGCCTGCCATCTGCTGGAACGAGAACCCCAGCGTGGCACCCCACTTGGCGAGGAAGTAGATGTTGCCGCCCTCCCGCATCGCGGCGTTGAGGTCGCGGTCGAGCAGCGCCTGCTTCTGTTCCTCCCGCAGGGGCCACGCGTCCAGGTAGGCGCGTTCGTCGGCGAGGTAGGCCGCGCGGTTCTCCGCCGTCATCAGCGACATGCAGAACTGGTTGAGGTGATAGCCCTTGGCGGACTGTTGGGCGTCGAAGATGGTCGTTCCCGGCACCAACTTGTAGGTCTTGTCCAGTGACATGGTGGGTTTCCGATCGTACGGCGGGGTCAGTCGGCGTCGGGCCAGTACAGGCGCATGGGGTTGTCGACCAGGAGCTTGTGCCGGAGTTCGGGCGTCGGCGCGATGTGCGGGACGAAGTCGACGAGGAGCCCGTCGTCGGGCATGTGGTCGGTGAGGTTGGGGTGCGGCCAGTCGGTGCCCCACAGCACCCGGTCGGGGAACTCCTCGACCACCCGCCGGGCGAACGGGACGACATCGCGGTACGCTTCCCGCTCCCCGTCGAGGGCCGGCGGGCCGCTCGCCGTCAGCCGCTCCGGGCAGGTCACCTTGCACCAGATGTCGGGTCGGGCCCGCAGGAAGTTCAGGAACGACTCGAACTCGGGCCCTTCCGGATCCTTCGAGGTGTCCGGAAGGCCCATGTGGTCCACGACCACTGCCACGGGGATCGACAGGAAGAAGTCCCGCAGGTCGGGCAGGTCGGCCGCCTCGAAGTAGACGACGACGTGCCAGCCGTAAGGAGCGATCTTCTCGGCGATGTCCCGCAGGTCCTGCTTCGGCGCCGCGTCGACGAGCCGTGTGACGAAGTTGAACCGGACGCCGCGGACGCCCGCCTCGTGCAGTTCCCGCACCTCGGCGTCGGTGACGTCGGGCCGCAGTGTCGCCACGCCCCGGGCCAGACCGCCGGCGGCCCGCAGGGCGTCGACCATGGCGGAGTTGTCGGCGCCGTGGCAGGTCGCCTGGACCACGACGTTGCGGGTGAAACCGAGGTGGTCGCGCAGCTCGAAGAGCTGCTCCTGGGAGGCGTCGCACGGCGTGTACTTGCGCTCGGGCGCGTACGGGAACTCGGCGCCGGGCCCGAAGACGTGGCAGTGCGCGTCGACGGCGCCCTCGGGCACCTGGAACTCGGGCCGGCTCGGGCCGGCGTACCAGTCCAGCCAGCCGGGCGTCTTCTCGAAACTCGTGGTCACGGGATCTCCTCAGTCCTCGTACCGCAGTCCGAGCCCGGCCAGCGGGCCGCGCATGTCGTACAGGTCCAGGCCGAGCTTCCCGGCCCTGAACTGAGCGCGTTTGCCCTCCTCGTTCGCCTCGCGGGCCGCCGAGGCGGCGGCCACCTCGGCGGCCCGCTCACGGGGCACGACCACGACGCCATCGGCGTCGGCGACGATCACGTCACCGGGACGTACGAGGGCGTTGCCGCAGACCACGGGCACGTTGACCGAGCCGAGGGTGGCCTTGACCGTGCCCTTGGCGTTGACCGCGCGGGAGAAGACGGGGAAGTCCATGCCCTCCAGGTCGGCCGCGTCGCGGACCCCGCCGTCGATGACGAGGCCCCGGCAGCCGCGGGCCCGGAAGGAGGTGGCGAGCAGCTCGCCGAAGAAGCCGTCCTCGCTCTCCGTCGTACAGCCCGCGACGACGACGTCCCCGTCCCTGATCTGCTCGGCGGCGACGTGCAGCATCCAGTTGTCGCCGGGCTGGAGCAGCACGGTCACGGCCGTGCCGCACATCCGTGCCCGCGGGTAGACCGGGCGGAGGTAGGGGCGCATCAGTCCGACCCGGCCCATGGCCTCGTGGATCGTCGCGACGCCGAACGCCGACAGCGCGGCGACGGCCTGCGGGTCGGCCCGGTCGATCTTCGTGTGGACGACGCCGATTTCGGTGTGTTCCATGGGGGCTTCTCCTGGAAGGCGGGGGTCAGCGGCCGGCCGAGGCGAGGCGGGCGGCGAGGCGGGGGTAGGCGCGCAGGGCGTTGCCGGAGTAGACGGCGGCCCGCTCCTCGTCCGACAGGTGCGGAGTGGCGTCCACGTACCGCTTCGTGTCGTCGAAGTAGTGGCCGGTGCGCGGGTCGACGTCGCGGACCGCGCCGATCATCTCGCTGGCGAAGAGGACCGACCGGCTGGGGATCACCCCGGTCAGCAGGTCGATGCCGGGCTGGTGGTAGACGCAGGTGTCGAAGAAGACGTTGTCGAGCAGCGCCTCCGGGTCCGGCCTGCCCAGGGCCATGGCGAGCCCGCGGAACCGGCCCCAGTGGTACGGGACGGCGCCGCCGCCGTGCGGGATCACGAACCGCAACGTGGGGAAGTCGGCGAACAGGTCGCCCTGGACGAGCTGCATGAACGCCGTGGTGTCGGCGTTGAGGTAGTGCGCGCCGGTGGTGTGGAAGGCCGGGTTGCACGAGGTGCTGACGTGGATCATCGCCGGGATGTCGTACGCGACCATCGCCTCGTACAGCGGGTACCAGCTGCGGTCGGTCAGCGGCGGCGCCGCCCACCGACCGCCCGACGGGTCGGGGTTGAGGTTGACCGTGACCGCGCCCAACTCCTCGACCGCGCGGGTCAGTTCGGGCAGGCAGGTGGCGGGGTCGACGCCCGGCGACTGCGGCAGCATCGCGCCCATCGCGAAGCGGTCGGGCCAGAGCACGCTCACGCGGTGTACCAGATCGTTGCAGATCCGCGCCCACACCGAGGAGACGGCGAAGTCGCCGATGTGGTGGGCCATGAAACTCGCCCGGGGGGAGAACACGGTCAGATCGCTGCCGCGCTCGTCCATCAGCCGCAGCTGGTTGCGTTCGACCGCGGCACGAAGGTCGTCGTCGGTGATGTGCATCTCGCCGGGGTCGGGGGCCGGGCCGCGGCCCTCGGCGGCCGCGATCTGCCGGTCGCGCCACTCCGCCAGCTGTGGCGGCGCGGTGGTGAAGTGACCGTGACAGTCGATGATCATGGAGCAGCCTCGTGGTCGTCGGATTCAGTCGTCGTGTTCAGCCGTTGTGATCAGTGGTGGCCGCGGGTCGGCCAGCCCGTGTACTGCTCGGCCAGATAGGTGCGCCCGGCCCGGGTGCCGGCCACGTTGTCGAGCTCGCCGAGCTGACGCCGCAGGTCGAAGGCCGATGCGTTGGGCGCGGTGTGCAAGAGCCGGGTCATCCAGTACGAGAAGTTCTGCGCCCGCCAGACGCGCCGGAGCGCTCGTGGCTGGAAGTCCTCCAGCGCGGCCTCGCCTTCACGACCCAATGCCCGCACGAGCACCTCCGCGAGGATCTTCACGTCGTGCAGCGCCAGGTTGAGCCCGCGGGCACCGGTCGGCGGCACGGTGTGGGCGGCGTCCCCGGCGAGCGCCATCGAGCCCCAGCGCATCGGTTCCTGCACGAAGGACCGGAACCGCAGCACCGTCTTCTCGGCAATCGGTCCTTCCTCCAGCCGGAAGCCGTCCTCACCGGCCACCCGCGCCTGGAGCGTCTCCCAGATCCGGTCGTCCGGCCAGGCGTCGACGGACTCGTCGGGGGAACACTGGAAGTACATGCGCTGCACGCTCTCGGTGCGCTGGCTGATCAGCGCGAAGCCGTGCTCGGAGTGGGCATAGACCAGCTCGGGGGCACTCATCGGCGCCTCGGTGAGGATTCCGAACCAGGCAAAGGGGTACTCCTTGCCGTACCGGGCCCGCCGGTCCTCCGGCACCAGGTCGCGGCACGTGCTCCGCGACCCGTCCGCGCCGACGACGTACCGTGCCCGGATCTCGTGACGCGACCCGTCGGGTGAGGTGAAGCGGACCCGGGGAGCTGCGGTCGTGACGTCGAGGACTTCGGTGTCCGAGACGCCGAAGTGCACCGTCCCGCCGTCGCGGTCCCGCGCGTCGGCGAGATCGGTGAAGACATCGGTCTGCGGGTAGAGCCACACCGAAGCGCCCACCAGTTCCTTGAAGTGGATGCGGTGCGGCCGACCCCCGAAGCGGAGCTCAAGCCCCTCGTGCTCGACGCCTTCGCGCAGGACCCGATCGGAGACGCCGGTCTCGACGAGGTCGCGTGCGGCGTCCGCCTCCAGGATCCCGGCCCGCTGCGTCGTCCCGATCTCGTGCCGGGACCGGGTGTCGACGACGACCGTCTCGACTCCGGCCCGCCCGAGCAGGTGCGCCAGCATCAGGCCGGCGGGTCCGGCACCGATGACAGCGACGGGAACCGGGGCAACGGTGTCGACGGCGGCGTCGGCCATGGCATCTCCTGGAAGGCTGTGAACGTCGGGGCACGTCGAACGTTCGCAGTCCCGGAGACGGCCGTCGCCGGTGTTTCCGTCAGGCGGAAGCCCGCTCCGATGTCAGACGGTCGTGCGCGTGCGCCGACCGAGCTCGTCGGAGATGCCGTGCACGGCCTGCAGGAGCAGTTCACGCAGCCCACGCGCCCGGCTCGCGCTCCGCGCCGCGATCACGATCCCCAGCGCCGCGCCGATGGGACCGGTCCGGCCGATCCGCACGGGCGCGGCGACCGCGACCGTGCTCTCCGACAGCTGCCGGTCGCTCACGAAGACGTGCTCCCGCCGGATGGTGTCCAGCTGCCCCCGCAGCGTCTTCGGGTCGGTGACGGTGTGGGGCGTCCACGCCCGCAGCGGCGCTTCGAGGACCTCTTCCTGGATGTCCGGGGGCGCGTGTGCCAGAAGCACCCGTCCCATTCCGGTGGAGCCGATGGGGAACCTGGTCCCGACCATCGTCAGCAGTTCCACCGACCTGTGCCCGGCGATCCGTTCGACGAACACCAGCTCGGTGCCCTCGCGCACCGCGAGCTGGATGTTCTCGTGGGTCACCTCGTAGAGGTCCTGCATGAACGGCAGTGCCACGTCCCGCAGGATCTGTGTACGAGGGCACACCGAGGCGATCTCCCAGAGCCTCAGCCCGACGTGCCACGCCCCGTCGTCCCCCCGCTCCAGGGCTCCCCACTCCGCCAGCTCCGAGACCACCCGGTGCGTGGTGCTCAGGGCCAGCCCAGTCCGCTGGGCGATCTGCGACAAGGTCTGGGACGCATGCTCGTGGTCGAAGGTCGAGAGGACCTCAAGGACCTTCCCAGCCGCCGTGTTCCGGGTTGTGCTCACGCGGTCAGTCTCGCAGACCGGCGTTGAACCACCCGGTGGTGCGCCGTACCATCTGCCGGACACTCAAGGAGGCGATGTGGAACAAGCGATCTGCGGGCTGTCCTCGATGGCGACACGACCGGTACTCGCCGAGCTCACCGAACACATCCGGAACGCCCACGGCATCTCGCTGCGCGTCGACTCCGCAGGCGGAGTCGAGGTCGCACGGCGGGTCCGCCAGGGCGTCGAGGCCGACGTGCTCGTGCTGGCCGCGGGGGTGCTGGCCGAGCTGGCGGGGGAGGGACACGTCCTTCCGGACACGGTGCGCCCTCTCTGGACCTCCCAGGTCGTCGCCGCCGTACCCGAGGGAGCGCCCATGCCGGCGTTCGCCTCGGAGGACGACCTCCGAGCGGCTCTGCTGGGAGCCGGCACGGTGGCCTACTCCACAGGCCCGAGCGGCACGGCCCTGGTCGATCTGATCACCCGAATGGAGCTCGCGGACGCTCTTCGTGGTCGTCTCGTCCAGGCTCCGCCGGGAGTTCCGGTCGGCAGCCTGCTGGCGTCCGGCAGCGCTGACCTTGCCTTTCAGCAGCACAGTGAACTCATGGATGTTCCCGGAGCCGTTGTCGTGGGCCCCCTCCCGGGCGACGCGGCGATCCGTTCGACCTTCAGTGGGGGTGTGCTGGCCTCCACCACCCGGCCGGATCGCGCCCGCGACCTCCTCGGCCTCTTCCGTTCCGGCACGGCGGCGAGGATCGCCCGCTCCAGAGGCATGCAGGCGGCTGAGGGGCGGGCTGCCTGCGTGCAGCACTGAGGGACGATGCTCCGGACGTGAGCAGTCACAGGCTTGACGGCCGGGTGGCAACGGCCTGGGGAGCGATAAGAGCGCCCCGTCGTGCGGGCCGGTTCCTGGCTGGCTGGCAGACGCGGCACTCGGAGGGGCGGCTACTTCACGGGGACGTCGGAGCCGGGCCGGCCCGGACCGTCCAGCAGGCTGGCCAGGTATTCGGGGCGCTCTTCGACCACGAGGTGTCCGGCTTCGGGAACCACACCCAGCTCGGCTCCGAGAGCGCCGCGCACTGCCGGGGCGAGCCTCCGTGGGGGGAGGAAGACGTCGTGCTCCCCGGTGACGACCAGACGGGGAATCGACCGGACGGACAAGGGGGCAGCGCCGGGCGCCCCGCTGGAGCGCGAGTGCCGGGCGACCAGGGTCATCCAGTCCACCAGTTCGTCGCGCGGTGGATGGCCAGGCGCGAGCATGGTGCGCAGGAGCCGGCTGCTGTGCGAGGGCGCGGGCCGCAGGAACCAGGCGGCCGAGGCGGCCAGTACCGTGGGAGTCAACCTCAGCCGGGTCAGTCCGCCGGGGGAGACCAGGACGAGCCGGTTGATCCGGGGCGAGCTGCTGGACATGGCAATGGCAGCACCGAAGGAGTGGCCCATCACCGCCACCGGCCCGGACGATGCCTTCTCGATCACCTCGCTCAGCCACGCCCCGTACCAGGTCGACCGGCCGCCGGAGGAGCCACGTTCACCAGAGCTGAGACCGGGCTGGCCGGGGACGTCCACCAGCAGGACCCGGTGGTCGGCAGCGACCAGGGCCGTGGCCAGCGGTAGGGATGCGGCGGCGTTGAAGTTGGTGCCCGGGACGAACACGACCGTCGTCGCGCCGGAGCCAGCGAGCACCGTGTGGGTCTGCACGCCCTTGGCCGTCACCGTCTTCCGTTCGTGCGGCACCGGCCATGCGGCCAGCTGGTCGAGGCACCAGCGTCGGATGAGCTCCCTGCCTGGCGTGCTGCGATAGATCGAGTCCACCTGGTCGAGTATCGCGTCTCGTCCCTGACCGTGACGTGAGAAGGGCCGTACGGGTTGGGTGAGCCGTGACGCTTACCTGAGCCCGTGCGGCCTGTTCCCATCCTGCCCTGTCCGGCATCCCGCGGTACCGGTTCGGGGGCCGTGCGCGGGCCGCCTCCCTCGGCCCCCGTCACCCCACGGGCCCACCCTGGAGACACTGGCGCGCTGGCCACCCGAACTTGCATCGGCCCCAAGCGCCGTGGCACTGCAACGGGTCGACCTCGAAGCCGGCACGCTCTACGTGGACCGACAGGTCACCCAGGACGGGGAGAACGAGAAGGCACGCACCACCCGGCAGAAGGCCATCACCAAGGGCCGGGGACGCGCGCACTGCATCCGGCACATGAAGTGGCGGGACCTGGACGAAGGGCGAGCGGTCCCACTGCCCGCCTCCATCGCAGCCCGGATCAGCGACCACGTCCGCCACTACGGCGCCTACTCCGTGAAGCAAGGGCCGAACAGGCTGGCGGGGACGGAGCAATGGTCAAATCTTGTGGATCTGATCAGCGTGATCGGATCTCCCAGGCCGGCCGCTGGAGCTCATCGTTGTGGACGATGACGTCGGCGTGGTCTGTTGGGCGGGCCGTGGCGAAGTAAAGCTGCTGGGACGGGATGTAACGGTTGCGCCAGGCCCGCTCGATCTCGGGTGCACTGGCTGCGGATCCGGCCAACGCTTCACCTCGGGTCTGGGCGCGATCTAGCGTCCGCTCGAACGTGACAGACACGAAGATGCTGAGGTCCCAACGGTCGGCCAGCTCCGGGCGCAAGAGGAATACACCGTCGAAGAGCAGCACAGCGTCCGCGGGTGCTTCGGTGATAGGGAGGCACAATGCGGTCTCGGTGCCCCGGTCGTAGACCGTCTGCTGGAACTTTCGGTCATCGCTTGGGCCCAGCGGGTCGAGCAGGACCCGGCACATCGTGTCGTGATCGTGGCTGTCGAAGTAGCAGCCCTCGGGCGAGTGCTCGCCGCGCTGATAGCGCTGCGCCTCGGGGAACAGGAAGCCCTCGATCGTCGCACGGATGACTTCGCGGCCCTGGGCGCGCAGGACAACGGCAAGTTCGTCCGCCAGTGTCGTCTTGCCAGCGGCAGACGGCCCGCTCAATGGCGACGCGCACCGGGTGCCCGACTGCGACGGACTCAATCGTCTCGGCCAGGCGGCTCAGGAGTTCGCTGCGGGTGCCGTCGTCCGTGCTGCCACCGTCCCTGTCTCGTGATAGGAGCACACGCTATGGCCGATCACGTGTGTCAGGCTGCTGCCGTCGCCTCTCGCTCGACCAGGATGCCGTTCTCGAACCTGGCGCCGGCACGGACGAGCGGGACCAGGTGGGCGCCGGTGATCGCACGCCGGCGTGTCTGGGCGGACTCGACGAGCTTGAACACCATCGCCAGGGCCGCAGCGGGGCTGCCAGCCCCCCGGGCGACCTTGGTCCGCAGCTTGACCGTGGAGAACGTCGACTCGATGGGATTCGTGGTCCGCAGGTGCACCCCGTGCTCCGCCGGGAAGCCGTAGAACGCCAGCAGTTCTGCACGGTCGTCGGTGATCTTCGTGACGGCCTCGGGCCACTCCGCGCCGTAGGTCTTCGCGAACGCCCCGATCGCCTTCTCTGCGTACGCGCGGTCCTCTGCGTTGTAGATCTCCTGCATAGCCTCGTCGCGCCCGGCTGTGCGGACTGTGGCAGCACCTCCGAGGTCTTCGGCGACTTGCGGCACCAGGGAGCCAGGATCTTGGAGGAGAACCGCTTGCGCTCGCCGGTGGTCTCGTCGATGCGACGGTCGTTGATGCGCGGCGCGGCGTGGCGCGGTGACCGCGAC
Organism: Streptomyces sp. NPDC058872; assembly: GCF_042743065.1. Lineage (NCBI taxonomy): Bacteria > Bacillati > Actinomycetota > Actinomycetes > Kitasatosporales > Streptomycetaceae > Streptomyces > Streptomyces sp. NPDC058872. The sequence goes on along the minus strand of NZ_JBHYMK010000014.1, from coordinate 126,278 downwards.
CGGGCCGGCTGCGGTGACCACAGTGCGGGGCCGGTGACGGCCGTTGCGGACGACCAAGCGCCGCCCGTGCTCGTCGGTCTCGGCGGCCAACTCGGCCATGCACTGGTTGACTTCCGCCTTCAAGGCCACGGCCAGCATCCGGCGGGCGCCTTCGCGTACGATCTCGTCGACCAGGGAGCCGGACCGGGTGGAGCCGTCGTCGGTGACTAGGCTGAGCACGGGTGTGTCTTCCCGACCCGCGCAGCAACGCGGGCCTACTCGGAGAGCATCAAAGGATCATTCGGGAAGGTATGCCCTCTGCGTTCCTCTTGGAGCCGATCCACAGGTTTCGAGCATTGCTCTGACGGGGACTACCTGTTCTCCGGCGTCGGACGGACCGACATCCTCATGTTGGCAATAACGGTCTGAATCGGCCCCACTTTTCCGGCCCGAGTTGGCCCCGTGCCGTCGGGCAAGGGGCCAGAGTTCCGGCTTGATGCGGCCCCGACTTCCGGTCTCGGGTGGCCCCAGCTGACCACACTCTGGTGGCCGTCGCCAGCCTGCAAGGGTTCCTCGAACACCTCAGCCTGTCGGCCGCGGAGCAACCCTGATCAACCGAAACTCAGGATTCCGACTCCGAGTCCCGCGCCCATTCCTCGCGCGGCCGCAACCGCGCCAGGATCCGTTGGGCTTCGTCGCAGACTCCGGCGTCTTCGTCCGCCGTCAGCTCGCGCAACTGTGCGATCAGCCGATCCGCGCCTTCGGTTGTCATCCAGTCGGGGTCACCATCGAGAGCGGCTTGGATCTCATCGGCAGTCCAGGTCTCGCTCGCCCAACTCCTTGCCAGCAGCACGCAGCGCAGGCCGGCAGTGTCTTTGCGTGCGAGCAGCACCTCGGCCGTCTCCTGGGTCACCGCGGTGTTCTGGGTGTCCAGGAGGAGACGGTGCAGGACACTCGCGACTTCGTCGATCTTGTCTGATGCAGCGAGTCGCCTCCCAGACGCTGCGCGAACGGCCCAGTCCGGCGAGTCGGCATCGTGAATGGCTGCACTCAGTTCTTGATCGTCGGGAGACACCATGCCCTCAGCTTGCCAGGGACGGTGTCGACCTTCACTCGAGATACCCATCCGCGTGTGGAAGGACGAGGTGTGGCCGCGGGTGAAAGCACCGCGGCGGACCTGGGCGCCTACATCTGCTTCGAGGACGAAGCGGGCCAGGGGCTGAGGCCGCCGAAGGGACGTGCCTGGGCACCGCGCGGCCAGACCCCGGTGATGCGGGTGCGCGGCAGCAACCGGGGCCGGGTCTCCGTGGCCGGGGTCGTGTGCTTCAGGCCCGGTGTGCGGTCGCACTTGTTCTACCGGCTGCAGGTGTGGCGTGGGCGCAAGGGTGAGCGCAAGGGCTTCGCCTGGCGGGACTACCGCGACCTGATCGTGCTTGCGCACCGCCAGCTCGGCGCCCCGACCGTGTGGGTGTGGGACAACCCGAACGTGCACCTGACCGGCGAGCTGGCGGACTTCATCGCGGAGAACAAGGAGTGGCTGAGGGTGTTCCAGCTGCCCTCCTACGCTCCCGACCTCAACCCGACCGAGGGGGTGTGGTCGCTGCTGAAACGGTCGCTGGAGAATTTCGCCGCCGCCAATCTCGATCACCTCGTCCGCGTCATGAAGCGCAAGCTGAAGAAGATCCAGTACCGCCCGCACCTGCTCGACGGCTGCCTCGCCGAGACCGGCCTGATCATCGAGCCGCCTTGACCACCCCACCCGCTATCGCGAGTTCAACCTCAGTACCTGACAACCACGAAACCCCAGTTCACAACCACAATCTGAGTTCTCTACCGAACCCGGGGCGGTTCAACTCGGTACTCACGCTCGCCCATGAGCCGATCTGGCGGATGGAAGAGATGGACCTCGTTCAACTGCTGGCGAAGAAGCTGTCCAAGCCACGGCGCGAGCAGGCCCTGACCCGGCTCGCCGAGGTCCGCTCGGCAACCGCACAGTTCGACAAGTTGAAGGAGAACACCTGATGCCGGTGTCCGCCGCCACGGAGACGAAGCTCCGCGAGGCCATGGCCCGTCTGCTGGCCGGTGAGCCGCTGCACACCGACGGCGCTCTGACCAAGGAGAACCTGGCACGCGAGGCGAAGGTCAGCCACGCCACCGTCCACAGGGCCGAGGAGATCTTGGCCGAGTGGGATGCCCGGGTCGCCCGTCCCGTGCTCCGTACGCCGGGGGAAGTCCAACGCGACGAGACGATCGCCGACTTGCGCAAACGGCTGCGGGAGGCCACCACCAGCGCAACTGAACTGCAGGGCAAGCTCGACGCGCTCGCCACGGTGACCGCGAACCTCTACTACGAGAACCTCGAGCTGAAGAAGAAAACGTCCGCCCAGGGACAGCGTCGGATCGCCGCCCTACCTGCGTCGGGCCCTGGCTGGAGTAACTCCGCAGGCGCGGAAGCTGAGACGAGAGCCCCGGTGCGGACCGAGAGGTCATGGTTCCGGGGCCGCGTCCGTTTTGGGAACCCGCTTCTCTTGGTGTCGGTGGTGGGGGGCTCTCCAGTTCTCCGTTTAGCCAGCGGAGCTGTCGTCGAGGAGTGAGGCGAGGCCATCAAGGAGGCGCTGGAGACCGAACTCGAAGAGGGCGTCGAGGTCGAGGTCGTAACCAGCCGTGGCGAGGCGCGAGAGCGCGGGGAACCGGCCGGTGGCCAGAATCGCCAGGAGCGCGGGCTCCTGGGTGTCCATCCACTCCTCGCTGTCGAGGCCGCTGTGCGCCTCGGCCTCCCGCTCCGACTCCAGGTTGACGGCGATACCACGGGCGTAATTGAGCATCATGAGGTGTGCGGTGAAGGCGGAATGAAGGTCGAGTCCGTGGGCGTGCAGGGTGGCAAGCATCCACTCGCTGTACGGCAGTGCCGAGGTGACCATCTGAGGACGGGTCACCGACAGGGCCGGTGCGAGCCACGGGTGGCGACGGAACAGGTCCCAGAGCTGCCGGGCGGCCAGCTCGATCGCCTCGCGCCAGCCCTCCGGCAGATCGGCCGGCAACGGGCGCTCCGCGATGACCGTGTCCATCATCCGCGTCAGCAGGTCTTCTTTGTCGGCCACGTGTCGGTACAGCGACATGGTCGCCACCCCGAGCTCGGCGGCTACCCGGCGCATCGAGACCGCGGCCAGCCCTTCTGCGTCGGCGACCGTGACGGCGGCGACGACGATCCGTCCGAGCGTGAGCGACATCTGACCCGATGACTCGTCGGACAGCACGCCTGGGCGGGCGGCGGCACCGGGTCGCGGGGCCCGCACCGGGCGGCTCGGGGCCGCCACGACCGTTCCGACGCCGGGGAGGGCGCGGACCATGCCCTCGTGGCGCAGTTCGGTGAGCACCTTGGTCGCGGTCGCCATGGCGACGCCCCACTGCTTGGTGATCTCGCGGGTCGAGGGCACGCGATCGCCCGGCGCCAGTTGACCCGTCTCGATCTGCCGCCGCAGTTCGGCAACGATCTGGCTGTAGCGCGGTACCGCCTGTCCGCCCACCGACACCCCTCCGCACTAGTGCACCTGGTTGGGGCGCCATCCTAGCCACCGACTCCGGGCAATCCCCGCGTCCGGGTACCCCATCCGCCTCTCCGCACTAGTGCGGCACTCTCCAACACCTCCTATCGAAAAGCCATTTCACGCTTGCACACGACGTTGCGTACGGCGTACGTTCGCACCATGCCGAACAACGAGATACTCATCTGCGGCGCCGGCATCGCAGGGCCCGTGCTGGCGTACTGGCTACGCAAGGGGGGCTTCACTGTCACAGTCGTGGAGCGCGCGCCGGAACCCCGGCCGGGCGGGCAGACCGTGGATCTGCGCGGCGCCGGCCGCACCGTGATCGAACGGATGGGTCTGATGGACCGAGCCAGGGCGGAAAGCGTGGACCAACGCGGCCTCGCGCTCGTCGACAACTCCGGCCGCATCACCGCGCGGGTGCCCGCCGACAGCTTCGGAGGCGAGGGGATCGTCTCCGAGATCGAGATCCTCCGCGGCGATCTCGCCCATCTGCTGTACGAGGCCACCCTGCCGGACACGGAGTACCTGTTCGACGACACCGTCACCGAGATCTATCAGGACGCGGACGGGGCCACCGTCACCTTCGAGAAGGCCGCGCCGCGCCGGTTCGGGCTGGTCATCGGCGCGGACGGACCGCACTCCGTGACACGCGCGCTGGCCTTCGGCCCGGAGCAGGAGTTCGTCCGCCCTCTCGGCCTCTACACCGCCTGGTTCACCGCCGCCGACGACCTGGAACTCGACGGCTGGTACCTGATGCACAACGCGCCCGGCGGCCTGGTCGCCTCCGCACGGCCCGGCCGCCTCCCCGGCGAGATCAAGGCCGGCCTCAGCTTCCGCTCGCCACCGCTCGCCTACGACCGCCGCGACGTCGCCGCCCAGCAGGAACTCGTAGCCCAGCGCTTCGCCAGCGTCGGCTGGGAGACCCCACGCCTGCTGCGGGCCATGCACACCGCCCCGGACTTCTTCTTCGACTCCATGGGCCAAGTCCGCCTCGACAGCTGGTCGCACGGCCGCGTGGCGCTGCTGGGCGACGCCGGATACTGCGCGACCCCGCTGACCGGCCTGGGAACCAGCCTGGCCCTGGTCGGCGCATACGTCCTGGCCGGTGAACTCGCCGCGGCCGGGGGCGACCATCACATCGCCTTCCGCCGCTACGACGAGGTGATGCGCCCGTACGTGAGCCAGGCCCAGCAGCTCCCGCCGGGCGGTGCCTCGGGATTCGCACCCTCGGGCCGGCTCGGCATCCGCCTGCGGGACCTCTCCATGCGGCAGATGACCCGCTGGCCGATGCGGAACCTGCTCGCCGCACAGTTCGCCAAGGCTGGAGACATCGCACTGCCGGACTACAGTCTCGCTGCGGACATGCAGTGAGCGGCCCCAACCGCGGGCCAGCGAACGTGTAGACAGGATCGGGCGCACGCCGGACGGCCTCAACGCCCCCACCAGAGAGTGTCAGGTCAGGGCAGAGGACTGATCGACCCGGTCCCGAAGGTCACAAACGGGCAACGCTTCCTGCCCCTCTCTGAGACAGTTGACGCGTGGTTCGCAGTAGATCGTTCAGACGCTTCCACCTGGGTCCCAGTGAGACAGGAGGAAGGCTGAGACATGCGAACTGTTCCTAACGGCGGCCACGTCGAGCCGACCGATGCCACGCTGGTCGAGGCGGCAGCGCGCGAGCTGACGGAGGAGACCGGCATCGACCTCAGTCAGGTCTCTGCCGCCTCGTCGGCTCCCGTTTATGTCGAGTACGGCCTGGTGCCCGCCCGGCCTCGGAAAGGTGAGCCAGAGCACTACCACCTGGACCTCGGATACGCCTTCACCACGGTCCACGGCGAGGTGGGACGCCTTCAGGAGTCCGAGGTGACAGGCGCCGGTTGGCACCCGCTCGATGTCGCCGAACGCCTTGTCGGGAGCCGTATCGCCCGAGCGATCTGCACGCCGCCGCACGCCAATTGATTCAGAGACGATGTGCGGAGACGCTGCGCCCGCCGTACGCTGCTGCTCCTTGGAGCGCGTCGCATCGCCCGGTTGAGTGCGGATTGATGCGCGTTCGATGCCGGGTCGGGTCATCGGGCACTCTGCCAACACGCGTGTGTGTACGGTGATTTTGCCCGCACCCGGCTGGTGCGGTTGATTTCCGGGGAATGGCGGGACGCGCCGTGCAGGCTGACGCGTGACTCGCCCAATGAGAACAGAAAGCGACCGACTGTGCCGACTGGTCATGCCGCTGTCTCTGACTTCTACTGCCATCAGGCGATGTCCGGCCTGGTGCCGATCGAGAACGTCGCGGAGACGGACCGGGCACTCGCCTTCCACCACACCAACCCCGCGCACCCCGTGCACATCGTGGTGATCCCCAAGGAGCACGTGCCGTCGCTGACGGATCTGGGCAACGCCGACGCGAGCCTGTTGACGGAGGTCGTCGGGCTGGTGCGCGAGGTGGCCGCGGGGGTCGAGACGGCATACGGGTCGTGCTCGGTGACCACGAACCTCGGGCTGTACCAGGAGTCCAAGCACATGCACTGGCACGTGGTCTTCCGGGGCGAGAGCACCGAGCAGATCCTCGGCGCCTACGGTCACCACGACGGCTGAGGCCGGCCGTGCTGACGTCGGAGGGTTCGCCCGCCCACCGCGATCCACGCGACTCGCGCCGCGGCGGCGCGCACGTGATCCCGACCGGCCTTCGAAGGGCGTGCGCCGATCAACGGAGCGAGAGCCTTGCACGCCTTCGCTGACAAGTCCCTCCGGCGAGCCGGTCATCGTCCGGGACGAACCGGCACCGGTCCGGTCGCTGTGTGGCGTACGCAGCCGGCCGCCACCAGGGTCGGCCGGGCGGCGACGACGCCTCGGAGGAAACTCAGTTTGGAGTGGAAGGTGTGCTCGACCGCCCAACCACGGCTGGCGACGTAGTGCCGGAGCCAGCCGTTGATGCGCTCCATCTCGACAAGGACTTCGTCCTGGCCCTGGTCGAGGACGCCTCGCGTGCGTAGGTACTCCAGCTTGCACTGCGCGAGGATCACCGTGGGGTCCGCGAGGAGAGCGCAGCGGTCGAGGAAGATGCCGTAGACGTGACCGGTGCGCATTGACTCGCACTGGATGTCGTAGCGGACACGCTCGAAGGGCGGCATGGCCCGTACCTGGAGGCCCAGCTTGCTACGAAGGTATGCCTCGAAGCCGTCTGAGGCGACGTCGATGCCGTACACCAGCTCTTCTCGGCGGGCGAAGGTGTCCTTGGCGAACCACTTCCGCTTGAGCACGTACCCGGCGGTGACCGTGGGAACGAAGGAGGCGTAGCCGACCTCCGGCTCGGGGCCGGTGACCTCGAAGAGGTGGTTCTCGGTGTGGTGGATCTGGAATTCCTCCCGGTACTTCGGCCGGCAGCCTTCCAGCTTGCCGCCGCGCAGCGCCTTGAGTAGTTCCATGGCAGCGGCCCAGATGTCGGGCGCCGGGTCGAGGGTGTACTTGTACTCCAGCTCGGTGCCTTCGAAGTGCTTGTGGAAGCATCGGCGATGGTTGTTGAGCGCCGTGCTTGACGCGTAGTGCGCGGCCAGGACCGGGCCGAGCCAGTGAAGGGCCTGAACCGGTCCGCGGCCGATCGGTTCGCTGGTGGTGCGTACGAAGCAGGCATCCTCGGGGTGGAACTGGATCTGTGCGTAGGCGTGGTAGCCATCGGGGTGTTCGGCCAGCCGGCCTCACCCGCACGGTCACACCACACTGGCTGCGGCACTTCTTCGCCTCGGCCGGACTGTCCAAAGGCGTCCCCGTGACCGACATGGCCGAATGGCTCGGTCACCGCGACCCGCGCATCACCCACGAGACCTACGCCCACGTCATGCCCGACGCACCCGAACGCCTGCGCACCCTGATGAACTCGGTCTTCACCCGGGCCACCGAACTCGCCCTCCCGCTCGAGTTCGACACGCTCGCCCCAGCGGCCTGACCCACCCATGCCGATGATGCCTGCCGCTCCCTGAAGGGTGGGCGGCATCGCGGCACCCGCGTGGGCCGCTCGGGGTCTGCCCTCGAATGTCCCGGTTCTACGCTGCGTAGTCAGCACCGAACCAGCACGGGAGAGGAGAGAAGGGGTGCTGACGTGGGCTTTCAGGTCAGCACCGAACCAGCACGGGAAAAAATACCCGGGGGTCAGAACAGGGCATTGTGTGCCATTTCTTTCGTCGCCCATGCGCGGGCTCCAGCGGCTCTTCGCTGGTTCCGCTCCCTGCCTCATGGTGCCCGTGCGGATGTTGACGGCCCGAACTGTGGTGTCCCGCCACATACACCGCTGACCTGCACGTTCCTACGGTGTGGCGACACGTACACGTCCCCGTCACCCGCTCGGAAGTGGTGCACATGGCCGCCGCAACACACGCCCCCACGCCCTCCGGTTCGATCAAGAGGATCGTCGCCGCCAGCCTCATCGGCACCACCATCGAGTGGTACGACTTCTTCCTCTACGGCTCGGCCGCCGCCCTCGTGTTCAACACGCTGTTCTTTCCCAGTGTCGACCCGTTGGTGGGCACTCTGATCGCCTTCATCACCTATGCCATCGGCTTCGCCGCCCGTCCTCTCGGAGGTGTCGTCTTCGGCCACTTCGGCGACAGGGTCGGACGCAAGAAGCTGTTGGTGATCAGCCTGCTCATGATGGGGGGCGCGACCTTTGCGATGGGTCTCTTGCCCACGTACGGGACGATCGGCATCGGAGCTCCGATCCTGTTGACCGTGCTGCGCCTCGTCCAGGGCTTCGCGCTGGGTGGTGAGTGGGGCGGGGCCGTTCTGATCGTTTCCGAGCACGGGGGAGAGAAGCACCGCGGTTTCTGGGCGTCCTGGCCGCAGGCGGGTGCTCCGGGCGGCAACCTGCTCGCCACCGGTGTGCTGGCGCTCCTGGCTGCGTTCCAGTCGGACGCGGCCTTCCAGTCCTGGGGCTGGCGCATCCCGTTCCTGCTCTCCGGCGTCCTCGTGGTGATCGGTCTGTGGATCCGGGTCTCGGTCTCCGAGTCTCCGGTCTTCCTCGCCGCCCAGGCCAAGGCCGAAGCGGCTGCCGCACAGGGAGCCAAGGACGAGGCCCCGGTCGTCGAGGTGTTCCGGCGCAGTTGGCGCGAGGTGCTGTCGGCGATCGGCACCCGCTTCGGCGAGAACATCTCGTACTACATCCTGACCTCGTTCCTGCTGGTGTATGTCACGGTGCACCTGGAACTGCCGAAGAGCACCGCGTTGAACGCGGTCCTGATCGGTTCCGCCGTCCACTTCGTCACCATCCCCCTCTGGGGTGCACTCTCCGATCGCATCGGGCGCCGTCCGGTCACCCTGATCGGTTCCGTCGGCATGGCGGTCTGGGCGTTCGTCTTCTTCGGACTCGTCGATTCCACGTCGTTCCCGGTGATCACCCTGGCCGTCACCGCGGGCCTGTTGTTGCACGGTGCGATGTACGGGCCGCAGGCCGCGTTCATCTCCGAGATGTTCGACACCAAGGTCCGCTACTCCGGTGCCTCGATGGGCTCCCAGCTGGCCTCCATCGTGGCCGGAGCCCTCGCCCCGATCATCGCCGTCGAGCTTCTCAAGGACTACGGGTCCGCCACCCCGGTCAGCCTCTACCTGTGTGCGGCGGCGCTGGTCACCACCCTCACCGTGCTGGTCACCCGGGAGACCCGGGGTCGAGACCTCTCGCGTTCCCGGACCGAGGCGACGAGCGCGGCGCCTGCGGTTCCGGCGGGCGGCCCGGCGGGCGGCCCGGCGTAGCGCCGTGGTTCCACGCACCGCCGGTCCGACACCGCCTGGGGAGCGGTGTCGGGCCGGCGATGCGTGTTCACGGCGCCGACCGTCGTACGGCCCCGGCGGGGTCTCCGCAGGGTTCCACTCGATGTGGTCGATGCCGTACCCCTCCCGTGGAGAGGGGGACGACCGGACCCGGTGCGCGGCCCGGTTGCCGGGCCCTCTGTTGACGGCGTCCTGGCGCAGGGTCTGGGCTGCGGGATCGGTGGCGACACCGGGAGCGAGGTCTCCTGAGGAGACCGAGGCGAGGTAGAGGGCCCGCAGTTCCTCGCGCAGTCGGGGCCAGCCGTCGAAGCCGAGCTGTTGGGCGGTGCGGGCCGCTGCCCGGGACGAGTTCCGCAAGGGCGCCGTGCACCTCAAGATGCCGATCGGCGGCGGGGTCGCTTCGCCCCACGACGAGGTTTCTTCGGTCCAGTACACCGAGGAGGAGATTCGCGCGGCCGTCACCGAGGCGGTCCACCACAACCGGTACGTCACCGTGCACGCCTATCACCCCCGCGGCGCCAACCGGGCGCTGCGGGCGGGCGTGCGCTGTGTCGAGCACGGCAACCTCATCGACGACGAGACCGTCGCCCTGCTCGTCGAGAAGGACGCGTTCCTGGTCCCCACCCTGATCGCCTACGAGCAGATGGCGCGGCTCGGCAGGGCGACGGGGGTGTCCGAGGCTTCCCTCCGGAAGATCGCCGAGGTCCAGGAAGCCGGCCTGGCCGCCCTCGAACGCGCCCACCGGGCGGGCGTCAACCTGGTCTTCGGCAGCGACCTGCTCGGTGCCGTGCAGTCCGCCCAACTCCAGGAGTTCGCCCTCCGCGCCCAGGTCCAGCCGGCGGCCGACATCATCCGCGCCGCGACCAGCACGGCCTCCCGGCTGCTGAACAGGGAGGGCGAAATCGGCACCCTGGCCGTCGGTGCCCACGCGGACCTGCTCGTCGTCGACGGCAACCCCCTCGACGACATCGGTGTCCTCGTGCACCCCGAACGCAACCTGCGCCATGTCATCAAGGGAGGCGTCCCCGTCTGACGGCGGGAGCCCCGTCCGCCCCTCCAGGACCAGGACGACCTTTCCGCGCGTCCGGTCGGGGACGAAACCCCGCCGAGCGGCGACCGGGGGAACCGGCAGCAGCGCCGGAGGGGAGGCGCGTCCCGCGCCGCCCTCACCGGGGAACCGCACCGGTCGGCCCCGTCGTCCCTCCTGTCGTCTGTGGAACCGGGCGACGGCACGGTGGGGAGGCCGTCGGCGACTGCGGTTCCGCCGCACGGGTTGTTCACTCAGGGACGGTGGGCGGGGGATGAGCGGATCCGGATGGGCCGCACGGCCGGGCAAGGCGCAACTCATCGCGTTGGAGGAGGCGTTGGCGGTGCACCGGTTGGTGAATCTGACCGGACCGCTCGGCAGCGGCAAGACCTGGATGGCCGCCCGGCTCGGCTCCGCGGTCAGGATCCGGCTGGACCGTACGGGTGCGCCCGAGGCGATCGCCGGCGAGTTGGCCGAACCCTCGGCCGAGGTCCTGGTGGTGGACGATGCGGACCGCAGCGGAGACCTGGCGGCCCTCCGCGATGTGCTCGACCGGGCGGGGCACGTGCGACCGTCCGTCGTGGTCCTCAGTCGAAGACCGCTCAGGTCCACCCCCGGCTGGACCGACGCCGAGATGTGCACCGTGCACGTCCGTCCCCTGCCGGACTCGGACGTCGATGCATTGGCGACCGCGGCCGGGATCGACTCTCCGGCCGGGCGGGCGCTGGTGACCTCGTTGGCCGAGGGCATCCCGCTGCTGGCCGAGTCGGCCTGCCGGGCCCTGCACGGCGGGGCCCCGACCGATGCACCCGGCGCAGTGGCCGACCACGTCGCCGGCGAGATCTTCCTGCGGCTCGGCCGGGAGTCGCCGGAACGCCGCTGGCATGACGCGCTCCGATCGCTGGCTGCGATGGGGGCGGGAGACGAGAAGATGCTGGGGACGGAGCCCGAGCTGTTCACCGGACTCTCTGGGCTGAGCCTCGTGACGCGGACCGCTCTCGGCCTCACCCTGTCCTCGCCGTACCGCGAGGTGCTGGAACTGGCGCACCGCTGGCGCCGGCCCGTGGCGCACGACGCCCTCCGCAGCGAGGCCGTTGGCTACCGAGCAGCCCAGCTGAGGACGGCGCGCACGCCCACCGAGTGCTTCCGGATCGTGGAACACGGCCTCTTCCTCTCCGTCGATCCGCACGTGCGCCGGCTCCTGCGACCGATGGCGCCGTCGCCCGCCACGATCCGTCCGGTCGACACCTCCGATGCCGCCGAGGTCGAGGAGGTCGGCCGACTGCTGCACCGATGGGCGCGGCACGGCGGCTTCCACGGGCGCCGCTCCGACCGACTGGTCGAGCGCTGGCTCTCCGAGGGCACGGCCGACTTCGTCATCGCGCGGGACCCCGAGGACCGACCCGTCGGCGTCGCCAACCTCACCGTGATCCGTGAGCGGACGATCGCCGGGGTCGAGCCGCTGCTCCAGCAGCACGCGGCCCGGTTCCTCTGCGGCGAGGCGCCCGCGGGCCTCTTCATCGGTGCGGTCCACTGCCCCGACCCCCCGGTGCGTGCGCAGGTCCTTCGGCACACCCTTGCGCTCGCCGTCCGGCACGGCCGGACCGTCGCTTCCACCGCGAGCCCGGACTACCAGCGGCTCCTCAACGGTCTGCGGTTCCGCCCGCACGGTGCCGTCCGCGAGGACGTCTACGGGAGCGGACGCCACCCCGAGGTCTTCAGCAACGACATGAGTCCTGGGGAGCTCCCCTCCTGGCTGGACAGGTTGACCGAGCCGCACGGCGTCGGAGCCGGTCCGGCCGACCCCGACCCGCGGGCCGTCGGTCGGGCCCTGAGACAGATCGACGACCCCGTGGCGCTGGCGCGCAGTCCGCTGCTCGCCCCGCCGCACGACTCCGATCCGGCGAGCCTGCGCGCATGGCTGTGCGACGCCGTCCGGGCGCTTGCCGAGAGCCCGTCCCGCACCGAGGCCGAGGCCGGCCGCGTCCTGCAGACCTACTACCTGAGGCGGTGCGGGAGCCACGATCAGGCGGCGGCCCGTCTGCACCTCAGCCGCGCCACGTACTTCAGGCGGCTGCGGCAGGGGCTCCTCGTCCTCGGCACCCGGTACGTCGCGAGCGGTCCTTGAGGCGTGGTCAGTCCGAGGTCTCCGCCACCAGCCAGCCGGCTCCCGCGGAGTCGGAGCAGAGGTGGATCCAAATGAGGCGGTCGGACCGGCGGATGACATAGGTGCTGACGGGATTGTTGTAGATGTCCCCGAACCCGTCGACGTACTCGACGCGGACGTCGCGCGGAATGCTCTCCGTCACGTCGGCCGGGATCCGGGAGTCGGTGAGACGGACGCCACCCGATCCGGTGACCGCCGATGCGACCGCGGCGCGCAGTTCCGGTGCGGAGAACTCCTTTCCGCCCTGCGCCTGGATCGACGACCGGTAGATCTTGCCCTCGACCCACTCCAGGCCGTCGCCCGTCCAGAAGGGGACGCGACCGCGGGGAACGACCGGGCTCGGAGTCTCGGAGTTCTCGAAGCCCTCGGGGATCGAGAAGTAGGGGAAGTCACCCAGGGGGGCGTCGGAAACCGGTACTGACTCCGGGTCGAAGGGAGTCGCGCCCTCCGTCGCGGTGGGAGCGGAGGACCCGGGGCTCTCCTCGGGAGGGTTCGTGTCCCGGCCGTCCGCAGGTGCGGCGGAGGCGGTGGTGGGCGACGGAGCGGCGGAGGCGTCTGCCCCGTCCGTCCCGCCGCAGGCGACCGCGGCGGGAAGGAGGAGGGCGGTGACGGCGAGGGCGCGGGTGGCCCGGGTGAGGCGGTGGACGGTCAAGGCTCTTCTCCACGGGGTGAGGGTGCCGGACTGACGGAAGGTCACTGCGGAAGCCCGTCGGGTAGTTGGATCCGCTCGCCCCAGTCCACGTAGTCCTGCCGTCCCGTTTCCGTGCGGCCGAGGACCGTCGCGGTCGCGACGATGCGGACGGGGAGGAAGCCCTTGTCGATCCAGACCCGGTAGTCGTCGTAGGTGACGTCACCGAACTTCGGGCGCCCGGAGTAGCGGACCGCCTGGCGGCCGTTCACGGTCTCCGGGGCGGAGGCCGCCGGTTGCCACTCCGTGGTGGCGAGGAACTGCTGCTGCGCGCGGGGATCGGTGAACCCCAGGTAGGACTTGACGACTGCGTCGGCGAGTCGCTCCTCCGCACTGCCGTTCGCCTTCGCCTCGGTCCAGCCGCCGTGTCCCTTCATCCAGCCCCGCTCGTCCTTGATGAAGAGTTCGCCGCCGTCCGACGTCTTCAGGTACAGCTCGAACGGCTTCCCCATCCTGATCGGCCCGGTCGCGGAGGAGTGGGGGTACGTGGTCGTCATGCGCGCGGTCGCGGCCAGGCGGGTCGCGGTCACCAGGCAGTCGGCGAACACTGCGCCCGGAACCGGGTCACCGGGCTCCAACAGGCGCTTCGTGCACGAGTCCGACGGGCCCGTTCCCGTACCCTCGGCGGAGGGTGCGGGGGAGGCGTCCGCACGCGTCGGACCCGTGGTGCGTCCGGGTGCGGCTGCCCCGGGTCCGGTCTCCGCGCAGCCGGTCAGCGCGGTGGCCGCCACCGTCACTGCTCCGAGGAGCGCGGCCAGTCTCGGTAAGGGTCGTGCGTCCATCTCTCTTCCCCCCTGTCCTTGCGGTCGGTCCTCGCCGCCCCGCACACGGATGTTCCGAAGGTATCCGGACTTCGCGCCTTTGGAGTATCAAAGCAGTCTCAAACGACCCTTCCGCGGGCTCTGCGCCTCCAGCCCGAACGGCCGCGGCTTTCCGGTGCGGGCGATAGGCCAACTAGGCTTCGAACAGAACCACTTCAGTGCGAGCACCGTCTTCCGCCCCACCGGGCGACGGCTGCGCAGTGATCGACACCTGCACCACCGGCCCGTGCCGTTCCCTCCGGTGACCGGCCGGGCCGCACCCCCCCCGGCATCCGTACGGCGGAAACGACGACAACCACGAAGGAGCGGGATCCGATGACCGAGACCTCTGGCCGACGCGCCGGTAGCACGGATGCGGCGGTGCCGACGGCGAAGCGCCGTTCCGGTCCTGTTCTGCGGGGCGCCGTCGCCCTCGCGGGCTCCCTGCTCCTCGTCGTGCCGGTCGCGGCGTGCACCGGTGGGGGTACGGAGGGTGCGAAGGCCGCGGGCGCGTCCACGGCCGCCGGGACGGTGCCCCCCGACCGTGCGGACGCCCCGCACGGGAAGGCCCCCGCACGGATCTTCACCCGAACCGCCGACGAGCGCGTTCCTTCGCTCTACGCCCATCTGCAGGGCACCCTCGTGGTCACCGAGGACGACTGCGTCGCGGTGGCCACGGACCCGAAGCGCGAGCCGGTGTCCATCGTGTGGGGACACGGCTGGTCCACCCGGGAGGAGAACGGCAAGACCGCCGTGTACGACGCCGAGGGCAGGCTCTTCGCCAAGGAGGGGGACCGGGTGGGACTCGGGGGTGGGTCCTCCGGTCGGGGCGAGGCTCCGTGCCTCACCGGGCAGCCCTTCGAGGCCAACGACGACCAGGCCGTCGCCTGAGGCGGTCCGCCCGTCTCCCGGGCCGGCTTCCGTCGCCCTCCGGACGCGTGGGGTCCCAAGCAGCCGGTGGCCGGTGACCCCCGCGACGACCTTCGGTACGACCGGGTCGAGGCCGGGTCGAGGCCGGGACAGGGCGGGGCGAGGCCGGGTCGAGGCCGGGCCAGGGCGGGGCGTCAGTCGCGTCGGGTGGAGGCGCGGGGGATCACCGTGCAGGGAACGGTCACCTCTCGGGCCGGCAGGCCGTCGAGCAGGTCGATCAGCAGGCCGACCGCCTCCACCCCCAAGCGGTTGGCGTCGAGGTTGAGCGTGGTCAGTGGCACCTCCCAGTCCCCCGGGGCGCCCGAGTGGTCCGCCTCGCGCATCACGCTGATCATCAGGTCCCGGGGGATGTCCAGACCGAGACGGCGGGCGGCGGTCACCAGGGCCTGGCCGTAGGTCTCGTTGATGCCGTGGACCGCATCGGGGCGGTCGGGTGGTGTGAGCAGGCGGAGGGCCGCCTCCACCGGCTCTTCGGCGGGGGTCGGCGCCTCGATGAGCGGGTCCTGCCCCACTCCGTCGCACCAATCGCGGTAGAGCCGCTCGCTGTCCTGGGTGTAGGCGTCGGCCTGTGAGCCCGACAGCAGGGCGACGCGCCGGGCGCCGGACTCCCGGAGGTGGCCGAGGACGTCCGTCATGCCGTTCACCAGGTCGCTCTCCACGGTCGGTACGTGCGTCTGGTCCGGGTCCAGGGGGCGGCCGTCGGTGACCACGGGCAGGTGGCGGCGCGCGCATTCGGCCAGTACCGGGTCGTCGCGCACCGGATCGACGACGATCAGGCCGTCCATCGGCACCCGGGCCCACAGGCCGGAGGCCGGATCTCCGGGGATGGCGACCAGCGCGTAGTCCCGTTCCACCGCGGTGACCGAGGCGCCTGCCGTGAACGCCGCGTAGTAGGGGCGGTAGGTGCCTTCCCAGGGCCTGTCCCGCATGTGGCCGATGGCCAGGCCCAGGATGCCGGTGCGTCCGGAGACCAGCCCGCGGGCGACCGGGTCGGGGCGGTAGCCGAGTTCCTCCGCGGTGCGGAGCACCCGGCTGCGGGTGGCCGCGGCGATCTTGCCCTTGCCGCTCAGGGCGTGCGAGACGGTGGTGATGGACAGGCCCGTCGCCCGGGCCACGTCCCGGATGCCGATGCGCTGCCCGGTGGGCTTCCGTGTGTTTCCCCCGGTGGTCATGCGTGCTCTTCCCTCTGCTTCGTGTGGGTGCGGGATCAAGGCTGGCAGATGGACCGCCTCGGTCCAAGCCCTCGGAGTAAAACGTTTTTGTTCTGTTCGGGCGCGACTCTTGACGAGGCCAAAACGTTTTGGGCACCGTATCTGCCACATCCCCGCCTCCCGAGGAGCTCTCCTTGCGCAGCTTCCGCATGCCCGCCGCCCCCGCACTCGCCGCCCTGTTGCTCACCGGCCTCACCGCCTGCGGCAGCGGTGCCGGCGGCGACTCCACCACCCACACCACCGATTCCAAGGGCTCGCGGAACTACGGCGCCTGCACGGTGACCGGAACAAAGGGCTCCCTCACCCTCGACACCGTCGAGGACGGCACCCTCACCGTCGTCGGAGACCTGCCCAGCCCCGGTTGGTGGGACGGGGACACCGTCCGGGACATCGACAGCGGCTACGAGTACTGCCTGGCGGCGAACCTCGCCCACCGCGCCGGCCTCGACAGGCTCACCGTCCGCAACGTCTCCTTCGACGCCCTCGTCGCCGGCAAGTCCAAGGACTTCGACATCGCCCTCGCCGAGATCTCCATCACCGACGAGCGCCGCAAGGTCGTGGACTTCTCCGCGCCCTACTTCGACTCCAACATCGGCGTCCTCGTCAGGACCGAAGCCCCCGTCACCCAGGGCGACGTCGCGACCAAGCGCCTCGGCGTCAAGCAGGGCACCACCGGCGCCGACTTCGTGCGCAACGTCCTCAAGCCGCGCCAGGAACCGAAGGTCTTCACCGGCGACGTGGAACTGCAGGCGGCGCTCCAGGCGGGCCAGATCGACGCGGCCCTCACCGACGTCGCCATCGTGCTCGGGAAGGCGCAGCAGTCGAAGGGCGCGCTCGCCGTCGTCGGCCAGTACGCCACCGGCGAGTCCTACGGTGCGCTCTACCCCAAGGGCAGCAAGAACGCCGCCGCCGTCGACGCCGCCCTCGTCGACATGCAACGGGACGGCACCCTCGACGCGCTCGCCACCACCCACCTCGCCGAGGCCTTCGGCGGGGACCCCGCCGCGATCCCCGTCTGGAGCACGAAGTGAGCCTCACCACCGATCTGCTCGCGCCGCGGCGGGAGCAGCCACGAGCCGCCGCGACCCCACCGCCGGCCGCCCTCCCCCTCGCCACCGCCGCGACCGCCGCCGTCCTGTCCGTCGTCGCGACCGCCGTGACCGCCGCATGGTCCGTACGGGACGCCGTCCCCGGCACCGCCACGACGGCCGCCGTCGGCGCGCTCGCCGTGAGCACCGCCGTCCTGCCGCTGCTGCGGCCGGCCCTCCGCGCCCTGCGCGGGGCGAGGGACGCCACCACCGCCTGGGCCGATGACCGACGGGCCGACGCCCGGCGGTCGGCCGCACGGTCCAGGGAGGACGCCTGGACCGTGCTCGGCTGGTCCTTGCTGGTGGTCTGCCTGATCGGAGGAGCGTGGTTCGTCCTGGCGAACGACCGCGCCGTCCAACGCACCTTCTTCGACGGCGGAGTGATCGGGCTCAGCGTCTCCGAGATCACCTCGGCCTTCGGCACCAACCTCTTCATCGCACTCGTCTCCCAGGCCCTCATCCTCGTCTGGGGACTCGCCCTCGCGCTGGCCCGCATGGCTCCGGGCCGGGCGGGCCGCCCGCTCCGGCTCCTCGCCACCGGCTACATCGACGGCTTCCGTGCCGTTCCCGCGGTCATCGTCATCTACCTGATCGGCTTCGGCCTGCCGCTCGCCGAGGTGCCGCTGCTCAGCTCGCTCAGCCCGATCTGGTTCGCCGTCCTCGCCCTCACCCTGACCTACGGGGCCTACGTGGCCGAGGTCTTCCGGGCCGGCATCGAATCCATCTCCCCCGGCCAGACGGCGGCGGCCCGCTCCCTCGGGCTCTCCCGGAGCGCCACCCTGCGCCACGTGGTGCTTCCCCAAGCCACCCGGCGCGTCGTACCGCCCCTGCTCAACGACTTCATCAGCCTGCAGAAGGACACCGCGCTGGTGAACGTCATCGGGACCATCGACGCCTTCAACCAGTCGAAGATCTACGCGTCCAACCACTTCAACCTCTCCTCGGTCACCGTGGTGGCCTTGCTCTTCGTCGTCATCACCATTCCGCAGGCCCGACTGGTCGACCGGTTGGTGGCCCGTGAGCACAAGCGCGGCAAGGAGGCCTGACATGGCGTTCATCGAGATCGACGCGGTGCACAAGAGCTACGGGAACACCCCCGTGCTGCGCGGCATCGACCTGGAGGTCGAACAGCACCAGGTGGTCACCCTGATCGGTGCTTCCGGCAGCGGCAAGTCCACCCTGCTGCGCTGCATCAACGCCCTGGAGGACATCGACGGCGGTGAGATCCGGGTCGGCGGCGAGGTCGCCTCCGGCCCCGGCACCGATGTGGACCGGTTGCGGCGCGACGTCGGGATGGTCTTCCAACACTTCAACCTCTTCCCGCACATGACCGTCCTGCACAACGTGGCCCTCGCCCCCATGCGGGTCGCCGGCACGCCCCGTCAAGAAGCGGAGGAGCGGGCCCGCACCCTGTTGGAACGCGTCGGCCTCGGCGCCAAGGCGAACAGCCTGCCCGACCGGCTCTCCGGAGGGCAGCAACAACGCGTCGCCATCGTGCGCGCCCTGGCCGGCGGACCCCGCGCCCTGCTGCTCGACGAGATCACCTCGGCGCTCGACCCCGAACTGGTCGCCGAGGTCCTGGCCATCGTCCGCGAACTGGCCGAGGGCGGCATGACCATGCTGCTGGCCACCCATGAAATGGGCTTCGCCCGGGAGGTGTCGAGCAAGGTGTGCTTCCTGCACCAAGGAGTCCTCCTGGAAGAAGGGCCACCGGAGCAGATCTTCGGAGAGCCCCGGGAAGAGCGGACCCGGGCGTTCCTGCGCCGCATCGTCGAGGCGGGACGCCTGTGAGCGCCCCGCTGGTGCTCGTCGTCGAGCACGAACACGACACCGGACCCGCCCTGGTCGGGGACCGGCTGGTCCGGGCCGGCCTACGACTCGACCTGCGACGTCCCTGGCGGGGCGACCCCCTGCCCGACGACCTGTCGGAGCACCACGGCCTGTTGGTCCTCGGCGGGGCGATGGGCCCCTACGAGGACGCCCGGGCGCCTTGGCTACCGGCCGTCCGCGCCCTGCTCGGGGAAGCCGTCGACCAGGGGCTCCCCACCCTGGGCATCTGCCTCGGGATGGAACTCCTCACCGTCGCCTGCGGGGGCGAGGTCGTCCGTGCCGCCCACCCCGAGGTCGGGCTGGTGGAACTGACCCCCCTGCCGGAGTGCGCCACGGACCCCCTCTTCGGGGCCGTCCGGGGTCGCCCGTCCGCCGTGCAGTGGCACTGGGAGGAGACCGCGAGGCTCCCGCACGGCGCCGTCCCGCTGCTCACCGGCGTGCACTGCACCCATCAGGCGTACCGCCTCGGCGACCGGGCCTGGGGAGTGCAGTTCCATCCCGAGGTCCTGGCCGCCGAGACCGCCCAGTGGGCCGATGACGAGGCACCGGTGCGCGCACTGGGACTCGACCCGGCGGAGGTGGTCCGCCAGGTCGACCGGGCCGAGGGAGTCCTGCGTTCCTGCTGGGGCGCTTGGGCGGACCGGTGGGCCGCGGTGGTCCTGGCCCCGCGACCGGCGGGGGAGCCCGTACCCGGTCCCGGGACCGTCCCGCCACCAGCGGCCCCGGAGTCCCGCCCGCGGCCGACACCGCCCGTGGAGGGCGTTGCCTGATCGACGACGGCCGTGAGGCCCTGCCACGCGGTCGCCCGTACCCCTCGGTGGCACACCGTCGCCGAGCGGTGCGGGCTTCCGCCGACGCACCGGCCGCGGGAGGTGGTGCCGGCCGGCCGGCATGGGGAAGAATGGGCCCGTGACGACGTGAAGAGCACGGGGCGAGTGGCAGCGGTGGCGCAAGGCCGGGAGCGGGGAGATCGTTCCGGAGGGCGACCGGCAGTGCTGTGCGGGCTGCGGTGCGCCCGTCTGCTCGTACCAGTACCGTCCGCACCCGCCCGAGTCGCCCTCGTACGAACGGTGCATCGGACTCCTCTGGTGCTCGGGCTGCCGGGTGTACTCCGGCGCGATGGTGCACGTGCCCCGGGAGCGCGTCCTCGACGACGCCCTCGCGTCCTTGACGCCCGATCGGCGGGAGCGGATCGAGCGAAGCGAATCCCGGCTCGTCGACTTCTTGGACCGGCGCCTCCGCACGACGGCCAACGGTCCGGTCGAAGCGCCCCTCGCTCCCGTGGAGGCCATCCGGCCCCGGCCCCACCGCCCTGCGGACCAACCGACATGAAGGGAGCCGCGATGCGGGTCGCCCTGTTCCTGACCTGTGTCAACGACACGCTCTATCCGGACACCGGCCGCGCCGTCGTGCGGCTGCTGACCAGACTGGGCGTGGACGTCGACTTCCCGCCGGGACAGACCTGTTGCGGCCAGGCCCACTACAACACCGGCTACCGGCACCGGGCCGAGCCGCTCGCCCGCCGGTACGCGGAAGTGTTCGCCGGGTACGACGCGATCGTCACCCCGTCCGGTTCCTGCGGCGCCATGGTCCGGGAACTCTATCCGCGCATGGGGGAGCGGGCCCGCGCAGAGGGCCGCGGCGACGGCCTGGCCACCGCCTTGGCCCCCGTCGTGCCCAAGACGTACGAACTCACCGAGTTCCTCGTGGACGTCCTCGGCGTCACGGACGTCGACGCCCACTACCCGCACACCGTCACCTATCACCCGACCTGTCACGGGCTGCGCGGCCTCGGCCTCGGCGAGCGACCGCTGAACCTGCTGCGTGCGGTCAAGGGGCTCGAACTGCTGGAGCTGCCCGGCGCCGAGGAGTGCTGCGGCTTCGGCGGAACCTTCGCGGTGAAGAACCCCGACGTATCGGCGGCCATGGGCACCGACAAGGTGCGCAACGCCGAAGCCACCGGAGCCGAGGTGCTGTGCGCGGCCGACAACTCCTGTCTGATGCACCTCGGCGGCACGATGTCCCGCCTGAAGGTCGGCATGCGCCCCGTCCACATCGCCGAGATCCTGGCGAGCACCGAAGAGGAGCCCCTGGCATGAGCGGAACCTTCGTCGGCATGCCCGCCTTCCCCGCTGCCGCGCGCGAGGCCGTCCGCGACGACACGCTGCGCGCCAACCTGCGGCACGCCACCCACACCATCCGCGACAAACGGGCCGCCGCGGTCGCCGAGGTGTCCGACTGGGCCGCCCTGCGCGAGGCCGGCAAGCAGATCAAGGAGCACACCCTCCGCAACCTCGACCGCTACCTCGTACGGCTGGAGGAGTCCGTCACCGCCGCCGGAGGGACCGTCCACTGGGCGGCGGACGCCGACGAGGCCAACCGGATCGTGACCCGCCTCGTCCAGGAGACCGGCGAGAGCGAGGTCGTCAAGGTCAAGTCCATGGCCACCCAGGAGATCGGACTCAACGAAGCCCTCGAAGCGGCCGGCATCTCCGCCTACGAGACCGATCTCGCCGAGCTCATCGTGCAAGTGGGCAAGGACCGTCCCTCGCACATCCTCGTCCCCGCCATCCACCGCAACCGCCGCGAGATCCGTGACGTCTTCCGCGCGGAGATGGGGGAGTGGGGTCGACCGGCGCCCGAAGGACTCACCGACGAGCCGGCCGCGCTCGCCGAAGCCGCGCGACTGCACCTGCGGGAGAAGTTCCTGCGCGCCAAGGTCGCCGTCTCGGGCGCCAACTTCATGGTCGCCGAGACCGGCACCCTCGTCGTGGTGGAGTCCGAGGGCAACGGCCGGATGTGCCTGACGCTGCCCGAGACGCTGATCTCGGTCGTCGGCATCGAGAAGACCGTGCCCACCTGGCGGGACCTGGAGGTCTTCCTCCAGACCCTGCCCCGCTCCTCGACCGCCGAGCGGATGAACCCGTACACCTCGATGTGGACCGGCACGACGGACGACGACGGCCCGCGGAACTTCCACCTCGTCCTGCTCGACAACGGCCGCACCGACACCCTCGCCGACGACGTCGGTCGCCAAGCGCTGCGCTGCATCCGCTGCTCCGCCTGTCTGAACGTCTGCCCGGTCTACGAGCGGGCCGGCGGCCACGCCTACGGCTCGGTCTACCCCGGCCCCATCGGCGCCATCCTCAGCCCCCAACTGCGCGGCACCCGAAGCGAGATCGACGCCTCCCTCCCCTACGCCTCCTCCCTGTGCGGGGCCTGCTACGAGGTCTGCCCAGTGGCCATCGACATCCCCGAGGTCCTGGTGCACCTGCGCGAACGGATCGTCCAGGGCGGCCCCGTGACGCGCGGGGGAGAGAAGGTCGTGCTGAAGCCGGCCAAGGGGCACGCGGCGGAGCGCGCCGCGATGCGGGCAGCGAGCTGGGCCCTCGCCCGGCCGGGAGCGCTGCGCACCGGCCAGCGGCTCGCCGCGCGCACCCGCAGACTCCATCCGCAGACCCTGCCCGGGCCCGGCCGGGCCTGGACCGACAGCCGTGACCTGCCCGCCGTCCCCGCGGAGCCCTTCCGCGACTGGTGGCAGCGCACCCGTGAAGGAAAGGACGGCCCGCAGTGAGCAGTCGCGACCTGGTCCTCGGCCGCGTCCGTGCCGCGCTCGACGACATCACCCCCGACCCCACCCCGTACGAGCGGGCCGTCGACCGCGGCTATCTGCTCGAGCACGGCCACCGCACGAGCGACCGGACCGTGGACCTCCTCGCGGAGAACCTGGCCGACTACCGCGCCCTCGTGCACCGTTCTCCCGCACACGGGCTTCCGGAGCTGATCCGGCGGCTCCTGTCGGCCCGGGGCGCCCGGCGCGTCCTGGTGCCCCCGGGCCTGCCGCGCGACTGGACCGCCGCGCTCCGGGAAGCCGGTGGTCCCCGTCTGATCGAGGACCTCGCCACGAACACCGTCCACGACCTCGACCGGGCGGACGGCGTCGTCACCGGCTGTACGCTAGCCATCGCCGAAACCGGCACGATCGTCCTGGACGGATCCCCGGACCAGGGGCGCCGTCGCATCACGCTCGTCCCCGACCACCACATCTGCGTGGTCCGCGTCCCCGAGCAGGTCGTCTCCTCCGTTCCCCGAGCGGTGGCCCGTCTCGACCCCGTCCGCCCCCAGACCTGGATCTCGGGCCCGTCGGCCACCAGCGACATCGAACTCAAGCGGGTCGAGGGCGTGCACGGGCCGCGCGTCCTGGAGGTGATCCTGTGGGAACAGCAGCCCGAAGGGGCGGTGTGACCGGCTCCTTGGGCTGCGGGACCGGACCGGCGTGCGGGATCCCTGCCACCGCTCGGCATGTTCGCAGCTCAGCATGGGTGCGGGCATAATCTCCAGCATGAATGCGACCCGGATGCTGGCGGAGTTCGGTCGGACGGCCAGGATCGGGCCGATCGGCTGCAACGCCTCCCTGCCCGAGCTGGTGGCTGCCTTGGGGCAGCCCTTCATCGGCGACCCCGTCTACCAGGGGCAGCGCTGGCCCCGCTGGTTCGGCTACGGCGATCTGCAACTGGTCGTCTGCGAATGCCGGTTGGTGGTCCAGGTCATCGTGCCGGTCTGGCGCGGTGAGGTGGAGGTCCCCGATGCGCGGACGAACGGGATGGTCAGCCATCCGTCGGAAGTGACCCGCTCCCGGTTCATCGCCGCGTTGGACGCCGAGGGGTGCGACTGGAACCGGGGTCTGGACCTTCCCGGGCAGTGCACCGTGGAGACCGAGGTGGACGGCATCCGGACGGGGTTCGTGTTCGTCACCACCGAGGGCCACGAGGGTCCTCCGCTCGCGGATCCGACGCTGAGCAAGGCCGTCTCCTCGGCGTTCCACGACTGCCCGCCCGGAACGCCGGACCAGGAGGACGGCTTCGGCCGGGCCTGAGGCGGAACGACCGCGGGCGCGCGACGACCCGGTCCGGGGGCGTGAGGCCGCCCGGGCCGGGTCGCGCGGTGAGCAGGGGATCAGGCGATGTCGAACCGGTCCAGGTTCATCACCTTGTCCCAGGCCGACACGAAGTCCTGGACGAACTTCGCCTTGGCGTCGTCGCTCGCGTAGACCTCGGCCAGTGCGCGCAGTTCGCTGTTGGAGCCGAAGACCAGGTCGGCGCGGGTGCCGGTCCACTTGACCGCGCCGGTGGCCGCGTCACGACCCTCGAACGTGGTCTGGTCCTCGGAGGTGGACTTCCACTCCGTGCCCAGGTCGAGCAGGTTGACGAAGAAGTCGTTCGTCAGCTTGCCGGGCGTCTCGGTGAGGACGCCCAGCGAGGACTGCGGCTGGGTCACGCCCAGGGCGCGCAGACCGCCGACGAGGACGGTCAACTCGGGCGCGCTCAGGGTGAGCAGGTTCGCCCTGTCGATGAGCAGGTACTCGGCCGGGAGCCGGTTGCCCTTGCCCAGGTAGTTGCGGAAGCCGTCCGCGACGGGCTCCAGGGCGGCGAAGGACTCGACGTCCGTGTGCTCCTGGCCCGCGTCCACGCGGCCCGGCGTGAACGGCACCTCGATCTCCTGGCCGGCGTCCCGGGCCGCCTTCTCGACCGCCGCGACGCCCGCGAGGACGACGAGGTCGGCCAGGGAGACCTGCTTGCCCCCGTTCTGGGCGGAGTTGAAGCGCTCCTGCACGCCCTCCAGGACGCGCAGTACCTGGGCCAGCTCCTCCGGGTTGTTGACCTCCCAGTTGCGCTGCGGCTCCAGACGGATGCGAGCGCCGTTGGCGCCACCGCGCTTGTCGCTGCCGCGGAAGGAGCCGGCAGCGGCCCATGCGGCGGAGACCAGCTGGGTGACCGTGAGGTCCGAGACGAGGACCTGCTCCTTGAGGGAGGCGATGTCCGCGGCGTCGACGAGCTCGTGCGAGCGGGCGGGCAGCGGGTCCTGCCAGAGCAGCTCCTCGGACGGGACCTCGGGGCCGAGGTAGCGCACGACCGGGCCCATGTCGCGGTGGGTGAGCTTGTACCAGGCGCGGGCGAAGGCGTCCGCGAACTCGGCCGGGTTCTCGTAGAACCGCCGGGAGATCTGCTCGTAGACCGGGTCGAAGCGCAGCGACAGGTCGGTGGTGAGCATCGTCGGCAGGTGCTTCTTCGCCGGGTCGTAGGCGTCCGGGATGATCGCCTCGGCGTCCTTGGCCACCCACTGGTGGGCACCCGCGGGGCTCTTGCTCAGCTCGTACTCGTACTCGAACAGGTTCTTGAAGAACCCGTTGCCCCACTGGGTCGGCGTGGTGGTCCAGGTGACCTCCAGGCCGCTGGTGATGGCGTCCGGGCCCTTGCCGGTGCCGTACGTGCTCTTCCAGCCGAGGCCCTGGGCCTCCAGCGGAGCGGCTTCGGGGGCGGCGCCCACGTTGTCCGCGGGGCCGGCGCCGTGGGCCTTGCCGAAGGTGTGTCCGCCCGCGATGAGGGCGACGGTCTCTTCGTCGTTCATCGCCATCCGGCGGAAGGTCTCGCGGATGTCGCGGGCGGCGGCCACCGGGTCCGGGGTGCCGTTGGGGCCCTCGGGGTTGACGTAGATGAGACCCATCTGCACGGCGCCGAGCGGGTTCTCCAGCTCGCGGTCACCGGTGTAGCGCTCGTCGCCGAGCCACGTGGTCTCCGGGCCCCAGTAGACGTCCTCGTCGGGCTCCCACACGTCCGCCCGGCCGCCGGCGAAGCCGAAGGTCTCGAAGCCCATCGACTCCAGGGCCACGTTGCCGGCGAGGATCATGAGGTCGGCCCAGGAGATGTTCTGGCCGTACTTCTTCTTGACCGGCCACAGCAGACGGCGCGCCTTGTCCAGGTTGCCGTTGTCCGGCCAGCTGTTCAGCGGTGCGAAGCGCTGCTGGCCGGCACCTGCGCCACCGCGGCCGTCGCTGATGCGGTACGTGCCCGCGCTGTGCCAGGCCATGCGGACCATGAAGGGGCCGTAGTGGCCGAAGTCGGCCGGCCACCAGTCCTGCGAGGTCGTCAGGACCTCGGCGATGTCCTGCTTCACGGCCGGGAGGTCGAGGCCCTCGAAGGCCGCGGCGTAGTCGAACTCCTCGCCGAGCGGGTTGGCCACGGCGGGGTTCTTGGCGAGGATCTTCAGGTTCAGCCGGTTCGGCCACCACTGGCTGTTGCCGCCGCCCTGGGTCGGGTGGGCGGCGCGTCCGTGCGCCACGGGACAGCCGCCCTCCGGCTTCGCGTCTACGACGGTTGCGTCGTGGTTCTCACGGTTCTCAGACATGGGAATCCTTCCGGACCTGGCGGATCACAGTGCCAAGGAAGTGCGGTCGGCCGAGGGGGGCGGGCGTGGATCTCACGGGCACCTCTCCCGGCGTTCCGGAACCTTCCTGTCCCTTGGCCATCTACGAAACCGATCCTACAATGGACCTTGTCCAAGTCAAGAACGATGCCAAAGCCGTCGATGAAGAAGAGGTGAGACATGAGTGACCTGCTGGAGCGCCTGCGCGCGCGAGGCTGGCGGATGACGTCCCAGCGACGGGTCGTCGCGGAGGTCCTGGCCGGGGAACACGTGCACCTCACGGCGGACGAGGTGCACGCGCGTGCGGTGGCGCGGCTGCCGGAGATCGCCCGGGCGACGGTCTACAACACCCTCGGCGAGCTGGTCGCCCTGGGGGAGGTCGTGGAGCTCTCCACGGACGGGAGGGCCAAGCGCTACGACCCGAACGCGCACCGGCCGCACCAGCACCTGGTCTGCTCGAACTGCGGCACCATCCGCGACGTCCACCCCACGGGGGACCCGCTCGCGGTCCTGCCGGCAGCGGAGCGGTACGGCTTTGCGGTGACGAAGGCGGACGTCACCTACCGGGGGCTCTGCCCGGGGTGTGCCTGAGCCGGACGCACGAGGAGCCCCCCACCGCGGTCGGTGGGGGGCTCCTCCTGTGCGTCCTGCTCCGGTGGCGACTACTTCAGGACGGCGAGCGCCTCCTCGTAGCTCGGCTCGTCGGCGATCTCGCCCACGAGCTGCGCGTGCAGGACGGTGTCGTTCTCGTCGAGCACGACGACGGCGCGGGCGGTCAGGCCGGCCAGCGGGCCGTCCGCGATCTCCACGCCGTAGTTGGTGTGGAACTCACGACCGCGCAGGGTCGACAGGTTCTTGACGTTCTCCAGGCCCTCCGCACCGCAGAAGCGGGCCTGGGCGAAAGGCAGGTCGGCGGAGATGCAGAGGACGACCGTGTTCTCCAGCTGCCCGGCCTTCTCGTTGAAGGCGCGGACGGAGGAGGCGCACGTCGGGGTGTCCACGCTCGGGAAGATGTTGAGGACCTTGCGCAGACCCGCGTAGTCCTTCAGCGACTTGTCCGCCAGCCCCTCGGCGACGAGGGTGAAGTCGGGAGCCGAGCTGCCGGGGGTCGGCAGGGCGCCGTTGACCTGCACGGGGCTGCCCTTGAGCGTGACCTGGGCCATGGGATCTCCTTCAGACGTAAAGATGGCAACGGGAGGAATCGTACGGACTGCTGGCCCGGTCGTACGACACGGCCGCTGCGGGACCCCTCGTCACGGGGCGCGGCGGGCGGGGTGCGCCGCGTGAAGGGCCCGACGGGTCGTCGTCCGCCCGGGGCGCCGGATCGCCGCCCCCCGCCCGTGCCCACGGCGGATCACTGCTGGTCCCGGTGCGGGGGCTCCTCCGGGACCGGAGGCGGCGGCGCTCAGCCGGCGGCGGTCGGAACCCTTTCCCCGGGACCCGTCCCGGAAGCGTCCGACGGAGCCCGACGGAGTGCACGGACGGCCGGCACGGAGAGCATGACGGCGATGCACACCAGGCCCATCACGGAGGAGAACAACAGGACGCGGTCCGCCCCCACGCTGTCCGCGGCCGGGCCGGACAGCGCCCGGCCCAGCGGGATGACCATGATGGAACCGGCGACGTCGTACGCGGAGACGCGGCTCAGGACGGCGAGCGGAATGTGGGACTGCACGCTCGTCGCCCACATGACGCCCCAGAAGGCGAAGCCGCAGCCGGCCACCACACCGGTGAGCGCCGTGACGGCGAACGACCATCCCAGCGCGGGGGCCAGGGGGTTGAGGGAGAAGAAGAACATGGCGCAGGCGCCCGCGACGAGCGGTCGGCGCGGTCTGACCCGCAGGCCGAGCAGTCCGCCGATGATCGTGCCGGCGCCGTCCGCAGAGGCGATCCAGCCGTACCCGCTCGCGCCGTGCTGCTCGGTGAGCAGTGCCGCACCGAGCGGCAGGGCCGGGCCGAAGACGAACAGCCCGTAGACGGCCCAGACGGCGATGACGCCCCACAGCCAGGAACGGGACCGGAACTCGTGCCAGCCGGTGGCGAGCCGCTGCCAGATCGGTTCGTCGCTCTCGTCCCGCGCGGTACCGAGCTTCCGCAGCGGTGCCAGACCGAGCGCACTGCACGCATATGCAGCGGCAATCACCAGGAAGGAGCCGGCGACGTCCCAGTACGCCACGAGCAGACCGGAGAGACCGGGACCGACCAGCGTGCAGATCGACTCGGAGACCCGGAGCAGCGCATTGGCCCGTTGGATGTCCTCGGCGACCCGGGGCACCAGGCTCGCCAGACCGGGTTGGAACATGGCCGTCGCCGCGCCGCTGAGCGCCAGCAGCGCCATCATGTGCCACAACCGCATGTCGCCGAAGGCGAGCAGTGCCGCGAGCGCCAGCATGGCCACCATGCGCACCACGTCGGCGCCGACCATCATCACCTGGGGGGTGAACCGGTCGGCGAACACGCCCCCGAAGAGCACGAGCAGGACGATCGGCGCCATCCAGGCGGCCAGCGCGTAGCCCACGCCAGCGGCACCGTATCCCGCCCCCAGGACCGCGGTCGTGAGGGAGACCATCAGCATGCCGTCGGCGAGGAGCGAAGTGCTGCGGGCGGTGAAGAACAGCCGGAAGCGACTCGAACGCCACGGGCTGGGAAGGGAGTCCTGCTTCCGCTGGACGGTGGGGTCATTCTTCGTCATGTCGCATGCGCCGGTCGCGGCCGGCCCCTTCCCTGAGAATCCGCTGCCCGAGCCAGGCACTGGTTCGGGCCGCCTCCACGGGCGCGTCCCGCACGATCACGTACCGGCCCGGGGCCAGTACGCCGGGGTGCCCCGGAAGGGCGTCCAGCAGGGCCGTGTGCGCCTCCGCAGGAGAGAGCGGGGTCGCACCGGCGGCGATGAACGCCGTGAGACCGGCCGGAGCCTCGTCCTCCGGTGTGTCCGGTGCATCCGACGGGTCCGGGGCGACATGCACGGGAACGCCCCCCAGGGCCTTGCCGAGCACCTCCGCCACTTCGGACGGCGACACCCAGCAACCGTCCACGCGGAGCCAGTTCGCACCGCGCTCGACGGGATGCACGCCCGTCACCTCGGTGAGCGCGGAGAGCGGTACGTCCTGCGTCGAGGCCGCCTCCAGGAGCCGTACGAGGCCGGCGAGGAACCCCTCGGCCTCTTCCGGGGCGAACAGGGCGGGATCGAACCACAGTCCGAGCCGGAGCAGGGGTGCCGTCTCGTGGACGAAGGTCAGGACACGGGTCGGCAACACCTGGACCGGTCCCCGGGTCACCTCGAACGCGGGGCCGTCGGGATCGTCCGCGGGCGGGGTCCTCGGGAGCGCGCTGACGTCGTTGAACACGACGTCGCGGGCGAACCGGCTGCCGCGCTCGTGGGTGACCGCGTCGATCATGTCCCACAGCAGGACCGCGTCGAACTGGCTGTGGCGGTAGGCGTTGAGCGCTGCGCCCCACGCCTTGCTCACGAGGGCGTCGAAGGACGGCACCCGCAGGTCGAGGGAGAGCAGCGCGTCCTGGGACACGGTGTTCACCGAGCGGGCGAGCCGGGGCAGGAACCGGTTGGAGGTCGGGACGGCGGCGACGCAGACCGGCTGGCCGGCCCGGTGGGCGACGAGTGCGCACCAGGCCGCGAGCAGCACGGTGGACGGCAGACCGCCGGTGCGTTCCGCCACGAGGGCGAGCGCCCGGGCGCCCCGCAGCGACCGGAGCGTCAACTGCTCCGCGGAGACTTCGGCGCCGCCGGGCTCCGCGAACATCGCCTGGGGCTCGGTGCGGATGATCCGCTCCCAGTGCCGCAGCGAGGCGCGGGACTTCCGGACCCCGCGTGCGGTCGCCTCTTCGGCGGCGAGGTCCAGCGGGGTGAAGGCGGTGACGGGCGGGAGCGTCCGGCCGGCGAGGAGGTCGAGCCAGTCCTCTTCCAGGACGGAGAGGGCGCGGACGTCCGTGACCGCGTGGCTCGCGGCCAGGGCGACGAACACGGGGGTGCCGGCCCGGGCGACGAGGGAGATCCGCAGGCCGAAGTCCCGGTCCAAACGGAAGCGTTCGACACGGCCGAGGCGGGCCACGGCGTCCGCGTACTCGGACGACTCCGCCGGGAGTTCCGGGTGGTCGAGCACGGTGACGGCGAATTCGCCGGCGGAGTGGACGACCTGCTCGCGGGGAGCCTCGCCCGGCAGGTGCGGGAAGGTCGTGCGCAGTGCCTCGTGCCGCACCACCAGGGCGCGCAGCGCGTCGATGACCTCCTCGGTGCGGGTCCCGGTGGGCACCGGCCACACGTCGTGGATGTTGATGTGCTCGGGCTCGTCCCGCAGCATGCAGCGGATCATGTTGGCCTGGCCCATCGTCACCGGCCCCCGGCGCTCCTCGCCACCCGCGTAGCGGACCGTGAGGCTGTGGGTCTTCGTCATGCGGTGTCCTCCGGAAGCGTCCGGTGGGTGCGGCTGGCGTGGACCAGCGCTGCCCAGGCGTCGATCAGGAGGGCGAACTCGGCCATGTCCGCACGGGCTTCCTCGACGAGTTGCGCGCGGCGGTCGGCGAACAGGTCCGCCGCCGTGGCGTAGCGGCCCCCGAGCTTGCGGTAGGAGCGGTCGACCACGTCGAGTCGTTCGGCGCTCTCCGAGGGGTCGAGCCGGGTGCTGCTCCGGACGAGGTCGGCCACGGCCGAGGCGCGGATCTCGCCCCCGGCATCGAGCAGGGAGTCACCGGCCGTCGCGGTCGCCGCGTACACGGAGCGCAGGTGCGGGGTCGCCAGCAGGAACTTCACGAACCGCAGCTGGTAGGCGAGGAACCCCCGGTCCGAGCGCCGCTCTCCGGTGTGGAAGTTGACGATGTGCCGGTTGTGCAGCACGCCGGGCAGCCGGGCGTCGTGGACGAGGTGGAGGAGGAAGTAGTCGCTGCCGATGGTCTCGGTGGCGGGTGGGAGCGGAACCCGTCCGTAGACCGCGCGCGAGAGGGCGATGTTGCACATGTCGACGCGCATCGGACTGACCGAGGTGAGCGTGCTCAGGTCACGGGTGAACGCAGTGGTCCCGGCCCCCCGAAAGGATTCCGCGATGAGGTTCCGGCGCCAGATCTCCGGATACCCGTCCGGGAGGGTCAGCCCGATGAGGTCCTCGTAGACGGCGGGGTCGAGGGTGTGGATCTCCGCGACGTCCACGGACATCTCGCCGACGAAGGAACCTCCGACCACCGCCACCGGCCGGTCGGCACAGGCGGGGGCGAGACGGCTCCGGCTCACCAGCCCGGCCGCTTCGGAGGCGCGACGGCCGAGTGCCGCCAGCTCGTGGTGGATCGGGAAGACCGGCTCGCCGTCCAGGTGCTGGTAGCGGCTGTCGGAGTCCCGGCGGTGCACCGAGGCGCAGCCCAGGGCCTCGGCGAACAGGAAGGCGCGGTTGGTGCAGGCGCCGTAGGAGACCCCGGACGGCAGCATCAGCTCCAGCAGTCGATCGGCCCCGGCGGTGCCGGACCGTGTGATCACCCCGTGCAGGAAGGCGCGCTGCTCGGTCTCGTCGAGGTGGTGGACGATCACGCCCGGTGCCGGGGGCAGGGCGGCCACGGCCTCCCGGTGCCCGGCGAGGGCCTCGGCCCCGGAGGAGTCCAGGACCAGCAGGTGCACCTCGACGCCGAAGCGGCGGGCGCCGTACGCGGCCTCTTCGGCGACCGCCCGGATGGTTTCGGCGCAGGGGCGGTTGGTGGGCAGGGTCAGGCAGACGCGGCGCACGACGGCTCCTCGTCCGCGTGCCCGTGCACGTCTCCGGTCGCGCCCGCGCCCGTGGCCGTCGCCTCGGCGGTGTCCCGCCAGGAGGTCAGCCCGAGGAGACGGCTGCCGAGCTCGTTGAGGGCGGCCGTGGGGTAGCGCTTGGACTCGTGCAGGACGGGGTCGCCGACCAGGGTGCGGTTCCAGCGCGGGGTGCGCAGGTGGCGCCAGGATTCGACGCGGGACTTCCGCAGCTTGGCGTGCTCCTCCAGCGCCGGCATCATCGACAGGTACTGGACGGCGCGCACCTGGTCGGCGGAGGTGTTGCGGGCCACGCCGTGGGCGAGCAGCCCGTTCCAGATCAGCAGGTCACCGGGGTGCAGATCGGGCCGGACGACGGGGAACTCCGTCCGGTCCACGGCGGGCCTGAGGGGGTCCCGGTCCGCGGGCTGGCCGATTTTCCACTCCTCGAAGCGCCGGAAGAGCTCCGGACAGCACTGGAAACCACCGGATTCCGGACGGGTGTCGTTGAGCGCGATGATTCCCTGCACGCGCTGCGGGGGCACGCCGAGGGTGGTGTCGATGTCCCAGTGCAGTTCGATGTCGAAGCCCCGGTCGGTGGGTTCGATCAGGGCGCGGTCGCGGTTCTTGACGTTGGGCGGGTTGAGGTTGAGCCGGTCCTGGGTGACCCAGAGTTCCTCGCAGTCCCAGACGTCCACGAAGGCGTCGTAGACCCGCTGCGACTGGCGGCTGTCCCAGAGCAGTTGGTGGTGGTACGCCTCCACGAAGCCGTACACGTGCAGTTGTCGGTCCAGTTCCGAGCGGAACGGCCGGTCCTCGTACCAGCTGTCCGGCCGGTTCGGGTCCAGACCCTGGAAGTCCCAGGTGAAGTCGAGCAGGCGCCGGGCGGCTTCCGCGGGGATCGCCTCGCGGACGATGACGTAGCCGTACGTCTGCCAGTGGGCGAAGTCGTCTTCGGAGAGGACCCGCAGCGGCCGGGACTTCTTCAGCTCCCGCAGGGTGGTCTGGGCGAGGTACGACTCGCCGTCCGTGCTGAAGTACGGCAGGTCCGACGCGGCCCGGTGCAGACGGGGGCGGCGGGCGGCGCGGTACGGAGCGGGTGTCGTCATGGAGTCCCTCCAGAGGCGGTGGCCGGAGGTCAGGCGGCCACGTTGCTCAGAAGAATTGGTTTAGACCATGAGTCCTGTCAAGTCTGTGCGCGACGTGTGCGGTTGGTGACCCAGGGGCGCGGGGTGCACATGGCGGAGATGCCCGGAGTGGGGCGACTTTGGTCTAGACAACTAAGGGTGAGCTGGCCTAAGGTCCCCTTGCGCAGTCCGGTCCCTGATGGAGCATCAGGCGGCTTCTTCGCCGTGCCGCGGTCGACGAAGACCCCACGCCTCGACTGTTCGCCCACGCCCAGAGGGAGCGGTTTTCCATGAGCACACCCGGTACGACGGCGCTGCCGGACGGCGGTCTGAAGAGCCCGGGCGCCGGCCTGATGGTCCTCGACCCGGTCCACACCGCCCTGCTGCACGGACTGGACGAACTCCTCGGCGGCCTGGCCGCACGCCTCTCCGCCCCCGAGGTGGTCGGCCCGCCGCTGCTCTCCGTGGAGGGGCTCGCCCGCCTCGACTTCTTCCGCAACTTCCCCCACCTCGGAGTCTCCGCCGGACGGTTCGCCCCCGATGCCCTCGACGGCCTCGCCGCCGGGGAGGCGCCAGCCGAACTGCCGCTCCGTCCCACCGGCCATCTCCTGCCGTCCGCCACCTGCTACGGCCTGCTCCTCTCCCTGGAGGGCCGGGACGTCGGCGAGGACGGACTGCGCCTCTCCGCGGTCGGCCGCTGCTTCCGGAACGAGACCCATTACGAAGGGCTGAAGCGGTTGTGGGGCTTCCACATGCGCGAGGTCCTCTACCTCGGCACCCAGCAGGGGGCTCTCGAACACCTGGAAAGGGGAGCCGAGTTCATCCGGGAGGCCGCCGCACGCCTCGGACTGGAGCTGAACCGGGCGGTGGCCGACGACCCCTTCTACGACAAGGGCGGCTCCCGGGCCCGCCTGATGGCGCTCGATCCCGTCAAGCACGAGTTCAGCGCCCCCGACGGCACGGCCATCGCCTCCGTCAACCGGCACCGCAACTTCTTCGGCGAGCGCCTCGACATCCGCGCGGGAGCCGAGGGCCCCGCCTACAGCGCCTGCGTCGCCTTCGGCGTCGAACGCTGGGTCCACGCGATGGTCCTCGCCCACGGCACCCCCGAGCGGGCGCTCGACCGACTCCGCGAGGCCCGCGGCTAGGAAGTGCTCCGCCACACGCCCGGCACCTCCGTGCGCACGCATCCCGTCACAGCAAGGAGCACCCCATGGAACCCATCACCGCTTGGCTCCACGAGAAGAACCCGGGTCTCGAAGGGCCCATCGACACCGACGAGGACCTCATCGAGGCCCGACTCATCGACTCCATGGACTTCCTGGAGTTCGTCGACCTCCTGGAAGAACTGTCCGGGAGCTCCATCGACCTCCAGGAAGTCACCATCGACGATTTCCGGACCATCGGCCGTGTCCAGGAGCGCTTCCTGAGCGGGGTCGAGTGAGGCCGCGCTCCCGACCGCATCGACGCGCCTGACCGTGCCGTACCCGCCACCACCCCCGCCGACCGCGACCGCTGTGACCACGGGGACACGGGTCGCGGTCATGAGCACCGGGGAGGTCCTGGACCGCCCGGAACTCCACGAGGGACTGCTCGCCCCGTGGGAACGCCAACGGCTCGACCGGATCCGCGTCCCGGGGCGCCGCGACGACGTGCTGGCGGCCCGCCTCCTCGTACGGTTCTGCATCGCCCGGTTCACCGGCCTCCCCCTGGACGCCGCGGGCCCGGAGCAGTTCTGCGCCGAGTGCGGGCAGCACGGTCACGGACGCCCCCGCCTGAGCCGCTACCCCGGGCTCGGGGTCAGCCTGAGCCATGCCGACGGGCTGGTCGCGGCGGCGATCGGCCCCGGCCCGGTCGGCGTGGACGTGGAGCCCACGACCCGACGTCCCGGCCCCCTGCCCGTGCTCCGGAGACTGCTGCCCGAGACCGAAGTGGACCAAGCCCTCACCGCGCCGGACCCGGACGCGGAGCTGCTCCGCCTCTGGGTGCGGGGCGAGGCGCGCTTCAAGGCGGGCGGTCGTGAGGGCCTGCGGCTCGCGGAATGGACCGATCGCGACCGGCGGGCCGTGGTGGCGGTCGCCGGCACCACCCCCCGCGTCGCAGCGAGGTTCTGACGACCGCACGGAGCCGCCCGCCGTGGGATCGCTCCCGCAGGGCGGACCGCGTCCCGTTCACGGGGCCGTCCTCCGGTCGTCGAACGGTCACGCGGTCCCCGGGGCGGGCCCGACCACGGCTCCGGTCCGGGGAAGAGGCGCGTTCCCGGATCCTGGCCATCTGGGAAAACCGGCCGCAGAGTGAAACCGATCGGCACCCGACGGGCGAATGCCTCCCCAACACGAGGTTCGAGGTCACCTCGACCGGATGAAGGGCAGATCGTCATGAACGCTCGTACGACAGGCGCTTTCCTCGCCGCCGGCACCGCCGTCGTCCTCTCCGTGTCCGCGGGTGTTCCCGCCCTGGCCGCGTCGCAGGCCGAAGACGAACAGGCCACGGTGTCGGTGCTGCACGCCGTGCCCGGGCTGACCGTGGACGTGTACGCCGGGGACAAGGAGCTGCTGCCGGACTTCGCCCCGGGAACGCTCACCGATCCGCTGAAGCTCGACGCGGGCTCCTATGACATCAAGATCTTCAAGGACGGGGAAGGCCCCGCGGGAACCCCCGCCATCGAGAAGACGGTGGACGTGCCCGCCGGCGCCAACGCCACGCTGGTCGCCCACCTGACGGCCGACGGCAAACCGGCCCTCGACGCGTATGTGAACGACACGTCCAAGATCCCCGCCGGCAAGGCCCGCGTCACCGTCCGGCACGTCGCCGCGGCGCCTGCGGTGGACGTCCGGGCGGACGGCACCCCGGTCTTCAAGGGGCTGGAGAACCCCAAGGAGGCAGCGGGCGAGGTGGACGCGGGCAGCATCTCGGCGGACGTGGTGCTGGCCGGAACCGAGACGGT
This sequence comes from Streptomyces sp. NPDC058872, assembly GCF_042743065.1. Lineage (NCBI taxonomy): Bacteria > Bacillati > Actinomycetota > Actinomycetes > Kitasatosporales > Streptomycetaceae > Streptomyces > Streptomyces sp. NPDC058872. The sequence goes on along the minus strand of NZ_JBHYMK010000014.1, from coordinate 90,257 downwards.
GGCCCTCGGCCCCGCCACGCTGGACCTGGCCGAGGGCAGCAACACGATCGTCTACGCCTGGGGCAGCGCCGCGGACGAGAACCTCGCGTTGAAGACCCAGATCGTCACCGGCATGCACTCCGCTCCGTCCGGCGTCCCCGCGGGCGAGACCGGAGAGGCGGTCGCGCACAACCAGAACGCGCGGATCGGCGCGGTCTCCCTCGCCGCCCTCCTGGCCCTCGGCACCACCGGCTACCTCCTGCGCCGCCGCTCCGACGCCAGCTGACCCCGCGTCCCACCCCCCTTCCGCCGCGGTCGGCCGTGACACCCCGGCCGCGGCGGACGGCCCCATCCTTCGGAAGGCTCCTCCACCATGGGCAAGCCCCGCACCGGGCGGGTGAAAGCACTCGGGCTGTTCCTGGGGCTCTTCGGCGTCTTCGCAGCGGTCCTCTCCGGCGTTGCCCTCCGGCCCGCCGAACCGAACGCCGCCGCCGATTTCGGAAACCCCGGGACCGGCACGGCGTCAACGGTGACGGTCGAGAAGCGCACCCCGGCCGTCCCGCAACCGCCGGCCGGGCAGCCCCGTTCCGCTCCGGCACGACCACCGGCCCCGCCGGAGAACATCTCGATCCCCCGCCTCGGGGTGAGCGCACCCGTCGACTCCGTGGGGGTGGCCCCCGACGGACAAGTGGTGGTCCCGGAGGATCCGGACCGGTTGGGCTGGTACCGCTTTTCCCCCGCCCCCGGCACGGGAGAGGGATCTTCCGTGATCGTCGGCCACGTCGATGCCGTGGGACGCGGTCTGGGCGTGCTCGCCGTGCTCGGCGAAGCCAGGGAAGGCGACCGGGTGCTCGTCGGACGGCGCGACGGGACCGAGGTGACCTATCGCGTCGTCGCGCGGCGCACGATCGCCAAGACGGCCCTCGGAGAGTCCGGAGCCTTCCGGCGCGACGGGGAACCGGTGCTGACGCTCATCACCTGCGCCGGACCGTACCTCCCCGACGGCGGCGGGTACCAGAACAACCTGGTCGTCACGGCAGCGGAGGTGCCCCGGTGACGACGCCCTGGGGTGGTGGCGAGGTCCTGGCAGGGGGCACTGCGGGTGCGGGCGCCGAACGGCCGGACCGTCTGGGAGAGCGGTTCTCCGGAGGTGACGAGACCTCCCTCAACGAGGCCTACCGCCAATGGGGCCCTCTGGTGTACACCATGGCCGTCCGGAAGCTCGGTGACGCCGAGGAGGCCAAGGACGTGATCCAGCAGGTGTTCGTCGGAGCGTGGGACGGGCGCAAGACCTTCGACCCGACCCGCGGTTCCCTGAAGACCTGGATCCTGGGCATCACGCACAAGAAGATCATCGATGCGTTGCGCCGCCGCGCACGACACCTGAGGGACGTCGAGGCGGTGACGGCGGTCTCGGGCCGCCCGGAGGAATCCGTCCCCCTGACCGAGTCACTGTTGGAGTACGTGACCCTGACGCGCGAGATGGAGGCCCTTCCCGAGCAACAGCAACTCGTGCTCAAGATGGCCTTCTACGAGGACCTCTCCCAGTCCCAGATCGCAGAACGCACCGGGCTGCCCCTCGGCACTGTCAAGAGCTACACCCGCCGTGGTCTGATGCGACTGAAGAAGAGGCTGGAGGTGGACGGTGAAGCACGTCGATGAAGAGGGCTTGGCGATGATGGCACTCGGGGAAGGTTCGGATCCAGCAGAATCCATCCACCTGCGCGAGTGCGCGCGGTGCAGGCGGGACCTGGACCACCTCCGCGACGCGGTGGCGACCCTGCGGACACCGGTGATCGCGGAGGAGGACCTGCTCACGCCCCCGGACACGGTGTGGGAAGGGATCGCCGCCGAACTCAGGATCCCCGACCGGGTCGTCGCCTTCCCCGCCGGTGGCCGGAGCGGTGCCACGGCGACGTCACTGCCGGGGGCCGGCCGGCGGACCCGTCGCTTCGCGGTCGCCCTGGCGGCCTGCGCGGCCCTGCTCGGTGCGGCCTCCGGCAGCGCGATCACCTGGTGGCTGACGAAACCGCAAGCACCTGCGGTGCAGACCGTCGCCGAGGGCGAGCGGTTGGAAACCCTGCGCGCCAGTTCGGCCGGTTACGCGCGCCTGGAGGACCAGAGCGGACGGCGGACCCTCGACATCACCGTCAAGGGCCTTCCCGAAACGGCCGGATACTTCGAGGTCTGGCTCATGGACAGCACCCACACCAAGCTGGTGTCCATGGGGGTCCTGGGCCCCGACGGGCACGCGACCCTGCCCGTCCCCGAGACCATCGACCTGAACGAGTACTCCGTCGTCGACGTGTCGCTCCAGCCCTACAACGGCAAGACCGAGCACTCGGGCGAGAGCCTCGTCCGCGGAGCCTACGCCGGTTGACCGGCCGCCGGTCCGTCCGGACCGGGCAGTGGGCGAAGCCCCGGAGCGCCTTCCGGAACCGGGGGCGCCCCCTCCGCGAGGGTGCCGAGAACGTCTCGCCCGGTCCTGCGAGACAGCCACCCGCCCGGCCGGAGCGGACGGTGGCGGGAACGCACGCCCACGACCGGCGACCGAGGACCGGCGGGCTTCCCTCCGATGCGGCCGGTGCTCCCGGGCCCGGTGACGTGGGCATGCTGGTCCGGCGACGTCAGCACGGCGGCCCGGTGCGGCCAATCGGGTGCTTTCGCCCCGATCGCTCATCCACGGCCGGCGGGCCCCCGGAAGGGGGAGTGACATGCAGCCCGTTCTGCGCCGGAGGTTCTCATGCACGTCGTGATCGGAGTTCTCGTCGTGGCGGTGTTGATCGCCGCCTTCGTCTTCGGATGCCGTGTACAGGAGGGCGTCACGCCCCCCGCTCCCCACGAGCATCCTCGCCGGCCCCTCACGGACCGCCCACCGGGGGAGACGTCGGAGCGCCGCCGACCGGTCGCCGTTCCCCGGCTCGACCGCGGTCAGCGGCTGCGACCGCACCAACTGCGCGGGCGCACGGAACGGATCTCCGCCGAGGAGCGCTGACGCCCGGCCACCGAGGCCCCGGCCGCTCCGTCGGCCCCGGGTGATCGCGCGGCCCGTCTGCGGAAGGGCAAGCCCAGCAGGAAGCCTTCGCGCGGATGTGCGGATCGAGTTGCTGCATCCGGCGGCGGGCGGGCCGCCGAATGCTCCTCGACCCCTTCCGGGAAACCGGGGAAGGAGCATCCGGACGATGCGTCAACGCCTGTCCGTCGCAGGGCGCACCACTGCCGTCACCGCCGCGGTGGCCGCCCTCGCCGCCCTCGGGCCGATGGCCCCCTCCGCGACGGCCCGAGACGGCCGGGACGTGCTCCCGGTCGGGTCCGTGGACCTCGCCCGCTACAGCGGAACCTGGCTGCAACTCGCCTCCGTGCCGAGACTGTTCGAGATCCAGTGCGCCAAGAACGTCAAAGCCGTGTACGCGGAGACGGCGCGGGGCACGGTTGCGGTGGCCAACAGCTGCACCACCTGGCTGGGCACCAGAAGCGGAATCGAGGGAGAGGCCAAGCCCCTCGACGCCGGTGGCGCGCGCCTCAACGTCTCCTTCGTGCCGGAGGGGGACGGCTACCGGCACGGCACCGAGGCGAACTACATCGTGGTCGGTCTCGGTGCCCACTACGAATGGGCCGTGGTGACCGACCGGGACCGCACCTCCGGCTTCGTCCTCTCCCGCACCCCGCGGCTCGACGCGGTTCGTACCGCCGAGGTGCTCCGGGCCGTCAGGCGTGCCGGACTCGACCCGCGCGACTTCCGCACGACCCGCCAGGACGGCGGCGATCCGGCCTGGAGCCTACGCCCCTGACCGACCGCGGCGGCGCCAGGAGGAGGGAGCGGGGCTTCCCCCTCCTGCAGTAGTCGGGAGTACTCCGGGCCGTTCCCGGGGTATTCCCCTGCGACCGCGTCCCGCGGCACCGGGAACGCCGTTCCTGCTGACCCGAGGACCCGAGAGGAGAGTGACCCCGTGCAGTGCGACGTCGTCGTCATCGGAGCCGGCGCAGCCGGTCTCTCCCTCGCATGGCGCCTGCTCGCCCCTCCGGCCGGCGTGGCCGCACCCGCGGTCGCCCTGGTCGACGCACCCCCGGGCCCGCTCCGCACCCCGCCGCGGACCTGGTGCTACTGGGAGCGGGGCGCCGGCGACTACGACCGCTTGCTGACCGCGTCATGGGGGCGGCTGCGACTCCACGCACCCGGTGGGCGGGCCCTCCACCGCGACCTGGGCGGGCTCCGCTACAAGATGCTCTCCTCCGACGCGTTCGCCCGGGGACTCCGGCCGAAGCTGACCGGGCTGCGCCGCGTCGAGGCCGTCGCCCGCGAGATCATCGACGGGCCCGACGGCGTCACCGTCATCTGCCGGGCCGCCGACGGTACCGAGCACCGCATCCGGGCCCGTTGGGCCTTCGACTCCCGGCCGCCGTCTCCGGCACCACCCGCCCGCGTCGGACTGCTCCAGCACTTCAAGGGGTGGTTCGTCCACACCGAACGCGCCTCCTTCGCCCCGGGCGCGGTCGACCTCATGGACTTCCGCACCGCGCAACCGTCGCACGGCCTTTCCTTCGGATACGTCCTGCCGCTCACCCCGCACCGCGCGCTGGTGGAGTACACCGAATTCAGTGCCGCTCCGCTCTCCGACGACTCCTACGACGAGGCCCTGCGCCACTACACCGGCTCCCTCCTGGGACTCCGGTCCTTCCACGTGCACGCCGTGGAGCAGGGACGCATCGCGATGACGGACGCCAGGCATCCGCGCCGGGCAGGGAGGAGCACCTTCCGGATCGGCAGCGCCGGCGGGGCGGTGAGACCGTCCACCGGGTACGCGTTCGCCGCCATCCAGCGCCAGACGAAGGCCGTGGCCTCCCTCGTGCACGCGGGGCGCGAGCCGCTCCCCCCGCCCGCCTACCCCCGGCGCTCCCTCGCGATGGACGCGATCCTCCTCCGAGGCATCGACACGGGCCGCATCTCCGGCCCCGACTTCTTCACCCGGCTCTTCGAAGAGGTCCCGGCCGAGCGTCTGCTGCGCTTCCTGGACGGCGGGACGGGACCACTCGATGAATTCCGCATCGGTCTGCACACCCCTGTCCTCACGATGCTCCGCACCACTGCGGAGCTCCCCTTACTCGGCCGTCGCACCTGAACCAACGGCACCCTCGTCACGAGAGAGAGCTTCCGCATGCGCTTCCTCCCTCCCGGCTCCACCCCGCGCGGGCGGGACCGCAAGGCCGTCATGCTCCCCGCCCACCAGGGGCGCAGCAGACCGCTGCCCGGTCGGCGACCGAGCTGTGCCGTCGTCGGAGGAGGGATCGCCGGGATCGCGGCGGCCACGATCCTCGCCGAACGGGGGGTCGACGTCACCCTCTACGAGCGGGAGCCCGTGCTCGGCGGGCGACTGGCGGGATGGTCGGAGGTGTTGAGCGACGGCTCGACGGTGACCATGAGCCGGGGATTCCACGCCTTCTTCCGTCAGTACTACAACCTCCGGGGGCTGCTCCGGCGCATCGACCCGGGCCTGGACCGACTCACCGGCCTTCCGGACTATCCGCTGCAGCACGGTTCGGGACTGTCCGACGGCTTCGCCAGGGTGCCCCGCACACCGCCCTGGAGCGCTCTCGGATTCGTCGCCCTCAGCCCCAGCTTCGGCTGGCGGGACCTGGCCCGCATGAACGCCCCCGCAGCGCTGCCCCTCCTCGACGTCAGCCTCCCCGAGGTCTACCACCGCTACGACGGGGTCAGCGCACGGGACTTCCTGAACGACATCCGTTTCCCGCCCGCCGCCCAACACCTCGCCTTCGAGGTGTTCTCCCGCAGCTTCTTCGCGGACCCCGACGAGCTTTCCGCCGCCGAGCTGGTCCTGATGTTCCACATCTATTTCCTCGGCTCTTCCGAAGGGTTGCTCTTCGACGTTCCCGACGAGCCCTACCCCCGGGCGCTGTGGAACCCCCTTGCCGACTATCTGCGGAGTCATGGGGTCCGCATCCTCCCGGGGACCGCCGTCGACCGGCTGGACCCGGCACCCGGCGGAGGCCACACGGTGTCTTCAGCCTCCGGCCCGCAGCAGGTCGACGCCCTCGTCCTCGCCGTGGACACGGACGGCCTGCGCTCGATCGCCTCGCGGTCCCCGATGCTGTGCGACGAGGACTGGCGCAACCGGGTCGCCTCGCTCCGGACGGCACCGCCCTTCCTGGTGTCGCGGCTCTGGCTCGACCGGCCCGTGCGCACGGACAGACCGGGTTTCCTCGGCACCAGCGGATACGGCCCCCTCGACAACGTCAGCGTGCTCGAACGCTGGGAGGGCGAAGCGGCCCGCTGGGCCGCCCGTACCCGCGGCTCGGTGGTCGAACTGCACGCGTACGCCCTCGATCCCGCCGCCGAACGGCACCGAACCGCAGCGGAACTGGTCGCGCAGTTGCACCGCGTCTACCCGGAGACCCGTGCGGCACGGATCGTCGACGAGCGGCACGAGTGGAGGTCGGACTGCCCCCTCTTCGTCGTCGGGGGCCATCACGACCGACCCACCGTCCGCACCCCCGACCCGACCGTCACCGTCGCCGGTGACCTGGTCCGCACGGAGCACCCCGTTGCCCTGATGGAGCGGGCCGCGACGACCGGATTCCTCGCCGCCAACGTGCACCTCCGCCGATGGGGCTTGCGGGGACAGACCCTGTGGACCGTGCCCGCCACGGGCCGCTCGGCCGCCCTCCGGCTGCTCTCCCGTGCGGGTGGGTCCGGACGGGAGGGCACCCGGAGCGCCCCCTGAACCGCCACTCGGGCCACGGACCGTCCCGTACCGTTCACCGGCGGGCCGTCCCGGGAAGCGGGGGCGTCGCCCAACGGATCGCCGACGTGACGGCCAGGCCGCCGGGGCGGGCGAAACGGAGGAGCAACCGGATGCGTCGCGGCACCGGAAGGAGTTCCCGGGCCCATGGCGGCAGCAGGTCCACGGCCGCCGTCGCCAGCAGCAGATAGGGAAGGCGCGCGGGCAGCGGCAGGGGAGGGGAGACCAAGAGGTACCGGGTCGTCTCCGCCGACTCGACCGTCGCCCCCAGCTCGCGGCGACGGCTCCTGAGCGAGGCGACCAGGGCGTCGAGGGTCAGCGGCGGGTCCTCGACGCCCAGCCGCACGGCGACCGATGCCATGTCCGCGACGTACCCGTCCGCTTGGCGGCCGGTCAGCGGGGACCGGCCGTAGCGCCGGTGGGCCTCCAGGAAGCAGTAGGTCTCGGCGATGTGGACCCAGGAGAGCAACGAGGGGTCGGAAGCGCGGTAGGGCACCCCGTCGGACGTGTGCCCCACCACCCGCGCGTGGACCCTTCGCACCCGCTCCACCGCCCGCTCGGCGTCGTGCGCCGTCCCGAAGGTGGTCTCCGCCAGGAAGGTGCTCGTTCGCTGGAGACGGCCCCACGGATCGCCGCGGAAGCCCGAATGCGCCCAGACGGCTGCCATCGCGACGGGGTGCAGCGACTGCAGCAGGAGTGCGGCGAGCCCCCCGACGTACAGGGAGGCGTCGGCGTGCACGATCCGCACCGGCCGGTCCGGAGCGAACCAGCGGGGTCCCGGGGTCCCGTGGATCCGGGCCCGCTTCTGATGGGCCGTCGGGCCGGCCACGCGCCGCAGCAGCGCGTCACCCGCCTTCGTCCGCAGCCTCCTGATCAGGGGCACGGGGCGGAACTCCTTTCGGTGGATCGGACGGGGGTCGGTCGAGGCCTACCCCGGGAAGCGGCCCGTGCTGCGGAGCAGCCAACGCCGTTCCGCATAGGCGAGGTCGTCCCGCCACAGGCGTCCGGCCGCGGACCGCATCGCGGGCCGGAGCAAGGGTGCGAGGAGTCGAGCCGCTGCGAACCCGGGACGGTCCGACGCCGCCATCACCGCCTCCACCACGGCGGTGCGCGGGCGGGCGGAGCCGGCGGGAGCGAGCGGTGTGGCATGGGTCTCCACGACGGATCCGGCTCCTTCTCCTTCCACGATGCGCATCGTGACCGTCCGCGGTTCCGGTGCGGTGAAGACCGCGGTCACCGGCACCACCGCGCGGCCCGCGACCTTGAACGACACCCTGACGAACAGGGCGTCCTCCTCGTCCCCCGCCCTGCCCGCGGAGTCGTCGAGGACCTCGAGGTCCACGAAGGAGTAGGGGTGCAGCCAGGCCCCGTGCCAGGGATCGAGGCGGTTGGCCACGACGTCCTGGGGCTCGCAGGTTCCCACCCCGGTGTACACGGCGGAGACCGCGCCCGCGGCAGACGGCCGCGGTGGCACCACGGGGCGCTCGGTCGGGTCCTCCCCACCGACGCGGTCCAGCCTGACCCAGACCAGCACGCCGTCGTCGAAGGTCGGCCAGGGCTCCCACCCGGCGAAGGAGGAGCCGTCCAGGGCCAGACCGTGCCAGTGGCAGATGAGGGTTCCGCACCGCACCGCACCGTCCTTCAGCGGCGCCCCCAGGTGGGGACAGACGCCCGATCCCGCACGGACCCGGCCCCGACCGTCGCGCCAGAGCACCACCTCCGTGCCCGCCACGGTCCGGCCCGCCGGCCGGTCGGGTCGGACCTCCCGGCTCGCCCCGACGACGAACCAGTTTCCCGAGCGCCGTGCCGTGGCACGCTCCAGCGCGCCGGCGATGGCGGCGGGGCGGGCCTGCCGCCACGTCGACCGTTGGTCTTCCCAGGCCACGGCGTGGCGCCGCATCCGCAAGGGCAAGCGGGAACGGTTCGTCCCCGAGCGGTCCCCACTGCTCACCTGACGTCGCCCCTCGTGTAGTCGCCCTTGTTCCTCCTCCGCCCGGGAGCGGCCGGACGGTGCCCGGCCGCAGGAGCGGCGCCGTCCGAGGCGGGGCCCCCGCGCGGACCCCGCCGCTTCGTGCGCGCCGTCCAGGCGTGGGTGAAGCCGAGCAGGGCGAGGGCCGCCCTGCGGCGCTTTCCGACGACGGCCCGCCGGTGCACGACGGCGAAGCCCTGTTCCTCGATGACGTCCAGGATCTCCCGGTACAACAAGAAGGCCGTCCGCACACAGGGCGCCGACACGGGGTCCAGCAGGGCGATCCCGGGCTCGGCCTCCCGGTACACGTCCCGGGTGAGGGCGCCTGCGGCCCGCAGGGCCGCCGTGATGCGCCGGTCACGGCACCCGGTCAACCGGCTCCACTGCAGCAGCTCCCGGTCCACGCCCGAGGCCGCGAGCAGCTCGGCCGGCAGATAGACCCTGCCGCGGTCCAGGTCCTCCCCCACGTCGCGGATGAAGTTCGTCAGTTGGAAGGCGATGCCGAGCGCGGCAGCGTACGGTTCGGCCTCCTCCCGTGGGACGACGGTCCCCAGGACCGGCACCATCTGCAGTCCGATGACGGCCGCTGAGCCGTGCATGTACCCGCACAGGTCGCCGTACGTCGGGTAGTCCCGCACGAAGAGGTCACTGCGCATGGAGCCCAGGAAGTCGTCGAAGTGCCGCGGTGCAATGGCGTACCGGGCCCGGGCGTCCGCCGCTGCCGCCACGGAGGGTTCGGTCACCGGCTCCCCGCGCAGCGCACCGTGCCACTGGGCCTCCAGCGCGTCCAGCGCGCGCGCCCGCTCGGTCGGGGAGGCGTCGCCCAGGTCATCGACGATGTCGTCCGCGTGCCGGGCGAACCCGTACAGGGCGTGGACCGCACTGCGCCGGTCGAGCGGAAGGAGCCGGGTCGCCAGGAAGTACGTCCTGCCGTGGCGCGCGTTGAGCCTGCGGCACGTTTCGTACGCCCTCCGGAGCGAGGGGTCGGACACGCCCGCCGCGTCGAGCTCGCGCGCCGTCATCGGGCACCCCGCCGGAGGGCGACCGTTCCGGTGGCCCGTCCGTCCCTGCCGGAGGCCCGGCGTGCGGATCCGACCGGTGGACCGGTGATGCGTTGCGCCGCCAGTTTTCCGGAGATCAGCACCGGAGGGACGCCGACCCCCGGAGTCGTTCCACAGCCTGCGAGCACGGCGTTCTCGGTGCCCCGGACGAGGTTGCGCGGGCGGAACGGACCCGTTTGGGCGAACGTGTGGGACACGGAGAAGGGCGTGCCCACGCTGTGCCCCTGGGCCGTCCAGTCCGCCGGAGTCACCAGGGTCTCCTCGTCGATCGCCCCTCCGAACCCGTGCAGGCCCCTCCGTTCGAGCTCGTCCACCAGGGCGTCCCGGTAGGCCGGCCCCAGTTCGCCCCAGTGCGCCGGGCCGGGACCGATCGCGGTGTTCGGGCACGGTGCGAGGACGTAGTGGAGGTGCCGGCCGGCCGGAGCGAGCGAAGGGTCGGTCGCCGTGGGCCGGGTGATGAGGAGCGACGGATCGCTCATCAGCTCACCCGTCCTGGTGATCTCGTCGAACGTCCGTGACCAGGCAGCCCCGAACGAGAGGGTGTGGTGTTCGAGCACCGGCCAGGTGCGATTCGTGCCCGCATGCAGGATCACGGCGCTGGGGGAGTGCCGCATCCTGCCGGGACGACGGGGGGTGCGCCCCAAGAGCCGGTAGGAGAAGGGGAGTTCCGGAGTGAGGACGACGGCGTCGCACGGGATCCGCCCGTGCTCCGTCAGCACCGCGGTGATGCGGGCGCCCGACCGTTCCAGTCCGCTGACCCGCTCCGAGTAGCGCAGGCTGGCTCCGGCGCGCTCGGCCGCCGCGGCCATGGCCGCCGGTACCGCGTGCATTCCGCCACGGGGGAAGTACACCCCGGCCACCGTGTCCATGTAGGCGATCACCGCGTACGCCGCCAGCGCCCGCGAGGGCGGGACACCGGCGTACAGGGACTGGAAGGAGAAGACGCGCCGCAGCCGTTCGTCCGTCAGGAACTCCCCGATGGCCCGGTCGAGGCGGCCCAGTCCACCGAGCGCGGCGAGCCGGGCCAGGTCCGGGTGGACCAACTGCGCCGGAGAATCGAAGTTCGCGTCGATGAACCGCCGCTTCTGGACCGCGTACAGCTTGCTCAGCCAGTCCCGCATCCTGAGGTAGCCCTGGGCTTCCCGCGCCCCGGCGAACCGCTCCACCTCATCGGCCATGGCGTCGCTGTCCGTATGGACGTCGACGCGGCTCCCGTCCCAGAACAACGCACGGTACGCCGGGTGCAGCGGAACGAGTTCCACCCGGTCGCGCAGCGACTCGCCCACGGCGTGGAACGCCTCGTCCAGGAGGTCGGGCATCGTCAGGACGGTGGGCCCCGTGTCCACGCGGTACCCGCCGAGGTCCAAGCGCCCGGCCCGGCCGCCGGGGCGGGCGTCCCGCTCGACGAGCGTCACCCTCCGCCCCGCGCCCAACAGGTGCAGGGCCGCCGACAGGCCGGCGAAACCGGCCCCCACGACGACCACGTGGTCCGTCCTGCCCGGAACCCTCCTCATCGGACGCCCCCCGTCACCGCGGGAACGCGTCGAGGAGTCCCCGCCCGCTGTCCGGAATCCGTGCCGGCGGCCGGCACGACCCCTCCGGCATCGAGGAGCAGCCGCGCCATCCGTTCGGTCGGCTCCGGGGCCAGCGCCGCGGCCCGGAGCGTGCTCACCGCACGCCCGCACAAGTCCTCCACCCGTGCCGTGACGTACGCCCGGGCCCCGTGGGCGGCGAGCAGGTCGACCACCCGGTGCAGCTCCCCGTCCGTCGCGTCCGGGGAACCGACGACGGACTCCAGCAGGCGGAGCCCCTCGGAGTCGCCCCGCCGGACGCACAGCGCGCGTCCCACGGCCATGAGGTACGTCGCCTTGCCCTCCCTGAGGTCCTCACCGGCCGGTTTGCCGGTCTTCCGCGGATCGCCGAAGACGCCCTGCACGTCGTCGTGGAGCTGGAAGGCGAGTCCCGCGCACAGCCCGGCCCGTCGCAGCGCCCCGACCGTCCGCTCATCCGCACCGGCCAACCGGGCCCCGAGGACGAGCGGGTGCACCGCGGAATACTGCGCCGTCTTCAGGACGGCGGTCCGCACCGCACGCCTGCGCGACCTGGCGTCGATGGCCTGGGCGTGCAGGTCCAGATACTGCCCGGCCACCATCTCGGTCCGCAGGGCGCGCCACTGGTCACCGAGTTCGGCCGCGTGCGGGGTCCTGAGCAGCGCCTCCGTGAACGCATCGTCCGCCCAGGCCAGCGCTAGGTCCCCGGCCAGGATCGCGGCGGATCCGCCGAAGGTCCCGAAGGGACGGGGACGCCCGCCCGTCCCGTACTGGCGGTCGAGCGCCACGTGGACGGCCGGACCGCCCCTGCGGAAGGAGGACCCGTCCATGACGTCGTCCTGGATGAGGGCGCAGGTCTGGATCAGTTCGACGGCGGCCCCGGCCCGGAGGGCGGCCCCGGTCTCGTCCGCACCTCCTCCGCAGGCCCGCATGGACCACCACAGCAGCTGCGACCTGCGGCGCCGGCCCCCGGTCGCGGTGAAGGCCGCCACGCGCCGGGCGATGTCCGCGGCAAAGGTCCCTTCCACGGCCCGGGCCTCGTCGAGGCGCCGTCGAAGCACGTCGTCGAGCACGAGGTCCAGGGCCGCCGGGACGTCCCGGTCGACGGTCGGCGGATCGAGAGTGTGCATGTGTGTTCCCTTGCTGCCGAGCGGGGGCAGTACGGTCGTCACTTCATTCGGTACCGCTCCGACCCGTGGATGCAGCCTTCCTTGGGCCGTTCGTGCGAAGGTCGCACCGGAGCGGGACGACCTGCCGCCGGTCCCCCTCGCCACGACCGGCGTAGTGCGGGAGGCTGGGGAGGGGTTCCCGACGAAGGGCTGCACATGGACCTGTTGCGTGACGCCGAGCTCGCCGCCGCGTTCGACCACGCGTCGGGGACGTACGACCACATGACGTCCACCAGCCCGGGGTACTACGCCCACCTGGTCCGGTCGGCCCGGCGCCTGGGCCTCCCCGGACGGGGAGCAGGACTGTCCCTGTTGGACCTGGGATGCGGCACCGGCACCTCCACTGCGGCGCTGCTGCAGGCCGCCCCCCTGGCGACCGTCACCGGTGTCGACGCCTCGGCCGGGATGCTCGCACGGGCCCGGGGCAAGACCTGGCCGGAGCGGGTCTCCTTCGTGCACGCGCCGGTCGAGCGGATGGACGAGGTCGAGGCGAGGGGCCCGTACGATGCGGTCTTCGCCGCCTACCTCCTGCGCAACGTGGCAGATCCCGATGCCGTGTTGCGGGACGTCCACCGACTGCTCCGCCCCGGGGGACGCCTGGCCGTCCACGAGTACAGCCTCAGCGGCCGGGCCACGCACCGGCTCCTCTGGGCAGCGGTCATGAAGGGGTTCGTACGGCCCTGGGCACGCCTGCACGGGGACGCGGCCCTCTACGCACACCTGCACCGCAGCGTCCTGGACTTCGACACCGCGGACGCCTTCACCGACAGGCTGTACCGCGCCGGATTCGCCGCCGTGCGCCGTCTGCCCCTGCCCGGATGGCAGACCGGCATCACCCACACCTTCGTCGCGGCGCGTCCGTGACGTACCTCCTGCCAAGCCCCTGGGCCCGTTGCTCGGGACACGTCCCCCGGCTGGTGAATACGCAGAGTGATGACCGGGAAGAAGGCTCTTCCCTTGCTCCCTGTCGTCCCTGCCGGTTTCAGACTGACTGGCCGATGGAGGACGGCGGCGGACGACGGGGGATGGTTGTTCGCCCGTCCACCGGTTGGGGGGCATGGTCCCATCCCGACCGGGGTGGCGCGGGACGGGTCAACCGGAGGCGGGACGTGTCGCCAGTCGGGCGGCGCGGGTTTCCAGGTAGCGGCGCTCGGCCAGGCTGGTGGTGCCGCGTGCGGCGCGCTGATAGTACTCCCGGGCTGTCGGATGGTCGCCGGCCGTCTCCAGCAGGTGTGCACGGACCGCGTGCAGCCGGTGGTGATCGGTGATCCGGTCGTCCGCGGCCAGCTCGTCCAGCAGGGCCAGGCCGGCCCGCGGTCCGTCGATCATGGCGACCGCCACCGCCCGGTTCAGGCTGGCCATGGGGTTCGGCGAGAGCCGCTCCAGGATCTTGTACAGCGTGTTGATCTGACGCCAGTCGGTCTCGCCGGTGCTGGGCGCCTCGTCGTGCAGCGCGGCGATGGCGGCCTGCAGCTGATAGGGGCCGAGTGTCGAGCGGGCCATCGCGTCAGTGACCAGCGCGACGCCCTCGGCGATGCGACCGCGGTCCCAGCGCGAGCGGTCCTGCTCGTCGAGCGGGATCAGCTCGCCCTGCGGGCCGGTGCGGGCGGCCCGGCGGGCGTCGGTGAGCAGCATCAGGGCCAGCAGGCCGGCCACCGCGCCGTCATCCGGCAGCAGCCGGTGCAGCAGGCGGGTCAGCCGGATCGCCTCGGCGGCCAGGTCGTCGCGCCGCAGCCGGTCTCCGGAGCTGGCGGTGTAGCCCTCGTTGAAGATCACGTACAGCACGTGCAGGACGACCCGCAGTCGTTCCGCCCGATCCTGCCCGACCGGCATGGTGAACTCGCTGCCGACGGCCCTGATCCGCTGCTTGGCCCGGCTGATCCGGGCCGCCATGGTCGGTTCCGGCACGAAGTAGGCGCGTGCGATCTCCGCAGTGGTCAGCCCGCCGACCGCGCGCAGCGTCAGTGCGACCTGCGAGGCCGGGCTCAGCGCCGGGTGGCAGCACAGGAAGAGCAGGGTGAGCGTGTCGTCCCGGTTGGCCGGGGCGTCCTCGCCGGGGCCGGGCGACGTCGGATCCGGCTCCCGGGCGGCCACCTCGTCCTCGCGTCGGCGCCGGGCCCGCTCGCTGCGGATCTGGTCGACCAGGCGGCGGCCGGCGACCGTGGTCAGCCAGCCGCGCGGGTTGTCCGGGACGCCCTCGGTCGGCCAGCGCGTCGCCGCGGCGAGCAGCGCCTCCTGCACGGCGTCCTCGCTCAGCTCGAACTGCCCGTATCGGCGCACCAGCGCGCCGAGGACCTGCGGCGCGAGCGCGCGCAGCAGGCCCTCGATGGTGGCGCGGTCGGCGCTCACGCAGTCGGGCCTCCGGAGAAGATCACCTGGCGGATCTCGATGCCCAGGCCGTTGAACCGGGCGTCCGGGATCATCGCGGCCAGCTCCAGCGCGCGGTCCCTGTCGGCGACGTCGACCAGGTAGTAGCCGCCCAGGAACTCCTTGGCCTCCAGGTAGGGGCCATCGGTGACGACCGGCACACCGTCGCGGACGCGGACCACCGAGCTCTGGGACGGGTCGGCCAGCGCCTCGGTGCTGATCATCTCGCCGGACTCGCGGAGCGTCTTCATGAACTCGCTGTGGCCTTCCATGATCTCCTGGCGCTCGGCCTCGGTCAGTTCCTCCATGATGGCCGGGTTGATGTGCATGATCAGCAGGAACTTCATGTCCGACTCCTCACCGTCGTGGCGCCCGGTCGGGCCCCGTCACGGGGTGGTCGTCGCGGGCCGACCGCTCTTGACATGCCGGCGGCGGTTTCAGCAGATCAGATGATTCTGCCGGTACGGGTCAAGATCCGTCGATCGGCTCCGACCGCACGGTGACGATCCACGTCTCACCATCGTTATCGCTCTCACAGGAGGAACGCGTGGCTCAGCTACTGAGAGTCCAGAACTTCAACGTCTCGCGTGACGGAATCGGTGCCGGTGCGGACCAGACCGTCGAGCGGCCATTCGGTCACGTCGAGCCCGAGAGGCTGTTCGCCTGGGCCGGCGCCACTGCGAGTTGGCCCATGCGCACCGCCCCCGGGGGCAGCCGGGGGCTCGACGACTACCTCACGCGGGACTACGCCCACAACATCGGCGCCGAAATCATGGGCCGGAACAAGTTCGGTCCCCAGCGCGGGCCCTGGCACGACCACGAGTGGCGCGGCTGGTGGGGTGACGAGCCCCCGTTCCGCACTCCGGTGTTCGTCATGACCCACTACGAGCGTCCTTCGTTCACGCTCTCCGACACCACGTTCCACTTCGTCGACGGTGACCCTGCCACGGTCCTCGAACAGGCACGGGAAGCGGCGCAGGGCAAGGACGTCCGACTCGGCGGCGGGGCCACCACCATCCGCCAGTTCCTCGACGCCGACCTCGTCGACACCCTGCACGTGGCGGTCTCGCCGGTGGAGTTCGGGTCCGGAGTACGACTCTGGGAGTCCCCTGATGAACTGCTCGACCGGTTCCACCTGGAGGTCGTTCCCAGCCCGAGCGGGGTGACGCACCACCTGTTCTGGCGAAAGTGACCGGACCTCACGGCCGACCCCGGGCGGCTGTTGTGCCTCCCGGGGCGGCCGTGAGGCGAGCCGTCGAGCGATGGTTGCCCGGCGTTATTTGTCGGGCTGCGGCAGCTGCACGAGAACCGGGCCGTGAAGGGAAGGGACCGCCGGTCGCATCGTTGAGGACACTGAGGATGCGGGGAGAGGCCCGGGTGCTCGGGCAGGGCCGGTGGGACGGCCGGGAGCCGGTCGGCGGGGCCAGTGAGGGTCTTCCGGGTGATCGCGAGGTGTTCGAGGCGGGTTTCTGCCTCCCGCGAAGCACCGACGAAAGGTGCCTCGTCCCTGTGACGGAAGCCGCTGGTGGCGGGGCACCTTTCGTGGTTCGTCCGGACCTCCTCCCGGGGTCGCTGCTCGATCGCGGGAAGCGAGCGCTTTGCCCCCCTTGATCACGTCGGTGTGCCCAGGTGCATGATGTGCCTGGACAGAGGGGGGACGCATGACGCAGACCGCGCCGCCGCAATGGGGGCTGACACCGCCGGGGGCTCCTGGGAATCCGGGTGCGCCGCCGCAGGGGTTCATGCCCGTGCGGCCTCCGGACGGCGGGAACGCTGCGGTGTTCACCGTCGGGGCTGTGGCAATCGGGGCTGAGACCGTGCTCGCCGCGCTGGTCGCCGTCCTGTACCGCTTGCAGTTCGAGTACCACGGAGGCGAAGGCGGCCTGGGATGGCTGTTCGGCACCGTATTCGCGCTCGTGCTGCTGGCAGTCGTTTCGACGATCGCAGGGCTGGCCGGTTCGGCGATGGCGGTGCTTCCCCTGGTCCTCCTCGGGCGTGTGGTGGCCCGCCGTACGGGGCGGCGCGACAGCTGGCAGCTCACCCTGGCCACTGTCGCGGTCATTGCCGCCGCCCTGGCGCTGCTCATCGGCTCCTGGATGCTCCTGTCCGGCTTCGACGGCCCCGGCGACCTGCTTGTTTATCCCGTCCTTGCCCTCAGCCTCATCGTCGGGCTGGCACCCGCGACCCTGTGCGCCCGGGCGGCGGGGAACCCCGGAAAGCCCGGGGCCCGATGGCGGGTGCTCGGGGGCGTGGCGCTGGGCGGTCTGGGGCTGCTCGCGGTGACGCTTGCGGTCGGGGCCGCGGCGTACGGCTCGGGGGTCCTCAAGATCTACGAACCGCCCCGGCTCACTGAAGCCGACATGGTCGGCACCTGGACGGACGGCGACGGCGGAAGCCTCCGCTTCGAGGCGGACGGCACGGTGACGGCGAGGGGCGTCAAGGAGTACGAGGCCACGGGTGAGCAGTCCGGTGCCTCCCACTGCACCGGGAAATGGCAGCTGACCGAGAACGACGGTGTCGATCGGCCGTTCGAGCTCCGCATCGCGGACTGCGAGAGCCTGCGCTTCGGCTGGGACATCGGTGGTACGGAGGAACACCCGACGGTCTTCATCTGGATCGGCGAGCCGGATTCGGGTGAGCGGTACATCCTTACGCGGCAGCGGTAAGCCATCCGGTGCTGAGGTCTCGGGCCTGGCCGGGTGTAGGTGTGCGGGCATGCCGCCCCCGATCCGTAGCCCCCACCGCCACACGGGTTCCAGCCGGCCGCCCCGAAGCTCCGCCGTAAGCACCACGCAGTACGCCAGGAATGTGGGAAACGATCTCCACCAACGGGGGATGGCCCTAGCCGTAGCAGCTCTATCACCGCTCGTCAGCGACTTCCGTCGGTGCCCCCCACAGTCGGCCGTGCAGTTCTTGGATCTGGATGCGGAGGTCGTCGGCCATGGTCCGGGCGGCGCGGCACAGGCCTTCCTGAACGCCCACGCCCATGCCCATGCCCACGGCTACGTGATCCGGATCCGGATCCGGACAGAGGGCACCGCCTCCTACGGCGCCGGCTTCACCCACGCCGCCTGCCCACACGGGCACACGGTCGTCGAGGTCAACCGGCCCGACCGGGCCGAACGCCGCTGCCGCATCGGCACGTCCGACCCGATCGACGCCAACGCCGCTCTCTCCCGCATCGCCCTGGTCCGCATGTCCAGCGATTCCCGCACCCGTGAGTACGTGGCACGCCAGACCTCCGCAGGCCGCACGAACAGGTGTTCACCCTCCGGGGGCAAGGCCCCCCATCCAGCCGAGGGGGCTTGACCATCAATAGCAGCATCGTCCTCCGGCAGATCAGTCGCGGCACGCACACAGCCGACGACCACCGCCGGAACCTCGTCCAAGCCCGGGAAACGGCCCAGCCGTGCACAGGACTTCAGCAACACCAGCAGCACGAGGGGCGATTCCGATCGGCCACGGGTCCCCTTCACCGCCCACGCGATCTCAGCCTCGTCCGGTGCGAAGGACCGCGCCCACTCGCCTTCGGAGACGATCCGTTTGAACTGCGGATACGCGGTCCGCTCCGCCGACGCCGCAACCACACCGCCAATCACATGATCGGCAGCACGCTGCCCGTCCAGGGCCGACGATCGTCACGGATCGTCATGGCGCTACGGATGCAACACCCCGGAGCCGGAAGTGACGCGGCGCGATCAGGTGGCCCGTTTCACGCGCATCTCCTCCGCACCCCTGATGGACGCGGCTCCGATCCCGCGGTCGCCTCTTCTTCGGCGCGCCGCGCCCCGCCCCGGGCACCGACCCCATAGCCTCCGGACCGGAGCGAGCAGCACCTCCTCATGACCGAACCGCGGAGCGGAGGGAAAGGCCATGCGTCGACGGAGCGGAACGCTCCTCGGGCTGATGGGCTTGCTGGCCCTGCCCCTGACGGCGATGACGGCGGCACACGCCGGCAACGGTGCGAGGGGCCCGGCCGTTCCCTTCGGTAGCCGCCTCAAGCCCTATGCCGCCGGCGTGCTGACGCCTTCCGGCAGCCGGGCCGCGCTCGACCGGAAGGTCATCGAGCGCTACGAGGACTGGAAGGCCGCCTTCGTCCGACAGAACTGCGGCAACGGCTGGTACCAGGTCATCTCCCCCGACGCCGACCATCCGTACGTGGCCGAGGCACAGGGCTACGGCATGGTCATCACCGCCACCATGGCGGGCGCCGACCCCGATGCCAGGAAGGTCTTCGACGGTCTCGTCCGATGGGTGGCCGCCCACCCCTCCTCGATCAACCCCGACCTCCTCGCCGCGGAGCAGGACGACGAGTGCACGAGCGTCAACGGCGGGGACAGCGCCACCGACGGGGACCTGGACGTCGCCTACGGCCTGCTCCTCGCCGATGCCCAGTGGGGCAGCGACGGTACCCACGACTACAAGGGCCTGGCGCTCAAGCACATCGCCGCCGTCAAGAAGGACGAACTCGACCCGAGGACCCTGCTGCTGACACTGGGCGACTGGGTCGGTCGGGACGGCCCGTACTCTTCCCTCTCCCGGACCTCGGACTGGATGATCGACCACTTCCGCGCCTTCCGAACGGCCACGGGCGACACCACCTGGGACTCCGTGCGCCACGCGCACCAGACGCAGCTCTCCCGGCTCCAGTCCACCTACGCCGCGGGCACCGGACTCCTCCCCGACTTCGTCGTCGACACCGCCACGGAACCGAAACCGGCCCCCGGCCGAGTGCTGGAGCACGCCCGCGACGGCTCCTTCTGGTGGAACGCCTGCCGCACGCCGTGGCGCATCGGCGCCGACGCGGTGACCAGCGGAGACCCCCGGTCGCTTGCCGCCGCGCGGAAGCTGAACCGCTGGATCGTCTCCGAGACCGGCGGGGACCCCGACCGGATCGCCACCGGCTACGAGCTCGACGGCACCCCGATCTCCAGTGGAAGCCACGCCGCCTTCTTCGCCCCGTTCGCCGTGGCGGCGATGACCGACCCCGACGGTCAGGCGTGGCTGGACGCCCTCTGGAAGAAGATGCTGGACACCCCGGTCGACCCGAGCGGCTACTTCTCGGCGAGCATCCAGCTCCAGGCCATGATCACGGTCTCAGGCAACCACTGGGTGCCGTAGCCGCACCGGCCGTTGTCGCTCCGCCCCCCGTCCGCGGTCAGCGGGGCCCGACCGGCAGGCCGATCGGGCCCGCTCCCACGGTCGGCACGTCGGTGGTGGTGCGGTGGCGCGCCACGGGATCCTCCCGGCGCAGCGGCGTCCCGGAGCGGCCCTTTCACCGTCCTCGCCCCTTCACCGTCCTCGCCCCTGACCGCCGGGGCGGCGAGCGGGATCGGGGCGGGGACGCCCGCAGGGGAGGTCCCGTAGGGGTGCCCGACGTCGGCGGTCACGTTGACCGGGGGAATCGCACGGACGTGCGGAACCGGGGAGTGCCGTCCGGCGTCCCTCCCGGGCATGAGCGGAAAACCGTCACAGGGGGCGCAGGACCGGACGGAGAGCGCGGTCGGCTGCCTGTTCACCGCCGTCGGCGCAGCGGTCACCGGGGTCTTCGCACTGTCCAGGGCCGCTTACACCCTCGAAGGCGGCTTCGAGGGCCAGGCCCGGGACTGGGGAGTGATCCTCGTCGAACTCCCGCTCGTCCTCCTGGGAGGGCTCCTCGTCCCTCCCTTGATTTGGGCGGCTGCGACGCGAGGGCTCCGCCCGTGGGCGGCGGCGCTCGTCTGTCTGCTCGTCTCCGGCCTCGCGCTCTGGGGCCTCGCGAGCTGGTGGCACCCGCCGCGGCCCCCCGCTCACGAACCGGCCCTCTGAGGCCCGTGCGCCTGGTGCCGGGGAGGCGAGGGGCACGCCGCACCACACCGCGGGGCGTGCTCAGGAGGAGGACCCCCCATTCCGACGGACCGGACCCCGCATGGGGCCCGGAGGCAGTCGACGGCCTGCCGGTCCTCGGCACCGGGGCGCATCCCGGCGGAATCGGATCCGCGGGGTGCGGGTGGCACCGGTCAGGGGGAAACGAAGAGGTCTCCGGGGGCGTCGTCGAGGACGAAGCCGTTGTCGAAGCGCACGCGGACCGTCAGGCGGAGTTTCCGTTCCTGATGGTCCACCCATGCGGGCCGCAGGGCCGCCACCTGATCCGCCACCTGCTTCCTGCTGGCCGGGGGCATCTGGTGGCCGAAGGCGTCGAGGAGGGAACTGAGCCGCTCGTACTCGCGGACCTCGTGGCCCTGCGGCCTGTCCGCGTCGACCCGCTCGACGGTCCCTTCGACGCCCGCTGCCAGGGCCAGGAAACCGGCCCCCGTCTCCTGGGCGGTCTCCCCGTCCGGGACGACCTGCCCGGTCAGCCTGAGGTCCACCGCCAGCTTCACCCGCTGGCCCTCGTTCAGCCCCATCGATGCTTCGTCTCCTGGTGTCTCCGCGTGGTCGACTGCCATTATCCGGCTGCCGTCGGTCGACCCGGTCCCGGCCCCTCCGGGAACCGGGGACCCTCCCGGGCCGGCCGGACCCTTCGGCCGCAGGTGTCGGTGCGGCCCCTTGCCCGCGCAGGTGCCGTGGCCCCGGACGACGACTCCCCGCCACAGCAGGGGCTGCCGAAGCCAAGGTGCACTGATTGCCGGAAACTGGGGGAGGGGCGGAGGGACGGAGCGAGGGATCGGCACGAGGAGGTGGGCGAGTGGCCGCGGACATCGACGGCAGTCCCCGGAACCAGGTCCGCAGGCTGGTGTTGCACGGGACGCGGGGTGCGGTCTCGCGCTGTCGCGACTTCACCTCGGAGGCCCTGGCCGATTGGGGCTGGATCCCCCCGGAGGGCGAGGAGGCGAGGGAGCGGGTCGAGGACGTCCTGCTCCTGGTGTCCGAGGTCGTCACCAATGCCTGTCTGCACGCCGGTGGTCCCGAGGAGTTCGTCCTGCGGCACGGGGAGGGCTCGCTCCGGGTGGAGGTCTCCGACGCGAGCCCGGAGCACCCGCGCGCCAAGGTCCCCCGGTCGGCCGCGCTGCCCGGCGGACACGGGTTGATGGTCCTGAACAGATTGGCCGGTGCCTGGGGCAGCAGGGACAAGGGGCCGGGGGCCGTGGGCAAGGTGGTGTGGCTGGAGGTCGCCCGTCCGCGGGGGAGGGAAGCGGACCGCCCGGGGTAGGCCCCGTACCGCCGGTCCGACGGCCTCGGGCTCGGACGCGGCACGCTCCCTCGTGCCCGGGCAGGGACGCACGCCCGTACCGCCGGTTCCCGCCGTCAGTCCGGTCGGTGCGCCACGATGCCCCGGACGACCCCCAGGTCCACCAGGTCCTGCGGGCGCAGGCGGAGCCGGTCGGCGGTGTCGGAGGACTCTTCGGGAGCACGCTTGAGGATGGCGGTGGCGAGCTCGGGTGCGATCACGGAGAAGTAGGCGTCGGGCGTGACCCAGGTGTTTCCCGGGGCCGCGAGCGCCAGCGCGCCACCCGAACCGCCTTCACCGATGAGCAGGGAGGTCAGCGGGGTGCGCGCGGAGGCGACGGCGGCGAACAGCTCGGCGATCGCCGAGCCCGCGCCCGCCCGCTCCGCCGCCGGGTCGTTCGCGGCCCCGGGGGTGTCGACGAGGGTGAGCACCGGAATGCCGAGGCGGTCGGCGAGGCGCACGAGCCGGGCGGCCGTGCGGAAGCCGGCCGGTCGGGTGGCCGTGCCGCACTGGGCCGCGTAGGCGACGGTGCGACCGTCCGGGAGCTTCCCGAAGCCGCACCGCACGCCCGGGTCGACGCCACCGCAACGGTCGCCGGAGAGCTCCTCGCGGAGCGTGAAGTGGGCGTCCAGGTAGGCGGCGGCCCGGGGACGCTCCGGATGCCGGGCCCGTGCCACGGCCTCCCGTCCGCTCCCGGCGGGTGCCGCCCCCGGTGCACCGAGCGCGTACGGCGGGGGGACCGGGACGTCGGAGGGGCGGACGAGCAGTGCGAGCCAGCGCCCGAGCGTTGCGCGCAGCCGTGCTGCCGGGACGACCGCGTCCAGGTGGCCGTGGGCCAGCTGGGCCTCGGCCGTGTACGCGGAGGGGTCCGCATCCGGTGGGCGCACCCGGGAGCCGGCGAAGCCGACCTGGGCACCGGGCAGGGCGAGGACGACGTCGGACCCGGCGCCCAGGGTGGCCCAGCCGCCGCCCGTCGTCGGGTCCCGCAGCACCGCGACCTGTGCCAGTCCCGCGGCTCGGGTGAGCTCCGATTCGCGGGCCAGGAGCTGGAGTTGCACGAGGGCCCGCATGCCCTCGTGCATCCGACTGCCGCCGGTCGCGGGCAGGACGACCACGGGCAGCCGGCGCGCCCGGGCCACGGCGTGGGCCGCGGCGGCGCGTGCGCCCGTCCGTTCCCCGAGGGAGCCTCCGAGGAAGCGGAACTCGAAGGAGATCAGGACCGCCGTCACCCCGCCGACCACTCCGGTGCCGCAGACCACCGACTCGCTTTCGCCGGTGCGTTCGGCCGCGCGGGCGTGCGCGGCGGAGTAACCGGGCCAGCCGATCGGCCCGTCATCGGCCAGCGGGCCCTCTGCGAAGGGGAGTTCACTGAAGTCGTCGGTGATGAGGGCGATCGCCTCGCGTGCCGTCGTCGGATCACTCATGCGGGCCTCACCGCTCGTCGCCGGAGTGTGCGTACGGGGATGGTGCTGGTGCGTACGGGTCGTTCGACGCCGCACCTCCACCGTACCGGTCGGCCTCCCTGCCGCCGACGTGACCCGGTCGGTCCGGACCCCCTGCTGGCTCAAGTCACCGTCGGTCAGGATGCAGACCATGGAGGGACGGGTGGCGGTGAGGACGGGGCGGCACCGTCATCGGCGGCCGTGCGTTGACGCCGGTAGTGGCGAGCTGCTCGGGCACGGTTTCCGCACGACGGTCTGCACCATTCCTGCCGCCCGTGGCTCTTGACACGGGCCTCCGACACCGGCCGGGCCAGCACCGGGACGGCCGGCAGCAGCACCCGCTTCTTCCGCGGCCACGTCACCGCGCGGTCGAACAGCGCCACCGACCCCTCGGCGTGCATCCGCGCCCGCCCGTACAAGAAGCCGCGGAACTCCCGCCCCCCTTCCTGTCGGTGAAGTCGCGGTACGCGAAACGCTTCTGGATCTCGTCCGCGTGGGTGCCTCGGCGAACGTCCCGTACGCCTCGGCCCGCTCATCGGTCAGAAGCTTCACCGGCATTTCCTGCACCCAACTCCTCACCCCCGTTCTCCGCCGATCGGGAGCGTCGTGCGTGCGGGGAGCCGGGGCGGAGTCGCCACCGGAGCCCCTGTCCTCCGGCCCCGGCCCCGGGGCCGGAGGACAGGGGTCGCGTTTCAGGCCGTCGCCGGACCCGCCGGGTCCACCGTGCTCCCGGCTCTCCGCCGCCTCAGCAGCCGTCGCTCGCGGCGGGGCCGGTCCGGCACCCAGCCGAAGGCGAGGGAGCTGCCGATCAGGCCCAGCACCATCCCCAGGAAGAACCCGCCCAGGTTGGAGGTGACCCAGCTGCCCAGGGACGCCAGCACTCCGACGACCGAGTAGAAGAGCCGCTGGCGCGGATTGAGGACGAGGAGCAGGCCGCAGATCACCATGAGCGCGGGCAGCACGTAACCGACCAGGCTGTCGGCGCCCGCCGTGAGGATCACCGTGATGCTCGCCCGCTGGGTCAGCAGGATCTCGGCCCCGCCCAGGGTGAGTGCCACGCCGGCGCCGAAGGGGCGGCGGTGCCGCCAGCGGCGGAAGGTCCGCCAGGGCTGCCGGGGACGGCCGCGCACCATGCTCAGCAGCCCTTCGAGCTGAAGTTCATGTGGAGGTCGGGCAGGGTGAAGCGGACCGCGGTCGTCGCGTAGTTGGTCTGTCGCAGGTCCGTGATGCTGACCGTGTCGGCCTGCTGACCGAAGGAGCCGAGCGGGCCCTTGACCGGAGGCTTCTCGAAGGTGCTGGAGTCGCCGCCGATCTCGATGTTGTCGAAGTCGGCCACCTTGCCGGAGATCTCGGTGGAATCGGTGGTGAGTCCGGAGGCCCTGACGGGCGTGCCCTGGTTGCCGGCCGTGATGTGCAGGTACGTGCCGCCGAGCGCCACGCTCTGGCAGAGGTTGGTGAGTTCGGCCTGGCGGATCGCGGTGACGATGACCAGCACCTGGCCGCCGGTGTCACCGGCGTTCGGGCTGCCCTCGGCCATGTTGTCGAGGGCGCCGAACTGTCCGAAGCCGGTGCCCTCCATGGAGTCGGCGGTGACGGTGAACGGCATGCCGGAGATGGCGAACTGGGCGGCGAGGGCTCCTTGCGCGGTGAGGACGACCAGAGTGGCCGCGGCTGCCAGGGCGGGCAGGCCCATCAGGGCCGCGCGTCGGTAGCGAACGCCACCACGACGCTCGGGGCCGTCGCTCCGTAACGGGGACCGGGGGGTTTCGGGGGTGCCTTGGGACAGGGCCATGCGGTGCTCCTGACACGAGTGAGGAAACAGACCTGCGCGGCGACGTCCTGGCGCGGACGGCTCCCCAACCTGCCTGGGTCTTCCTCGCCTGGTGCGGAGGCAGACGTGCCGCAGGGAACCGATCGGACCGTAAGGCCTGGTGTTACCCGCGGTCAACCACTCGGTGCGGAAACCCTTTCCGGGGCCTCGGTGATCGATGATCGGGCGCCTGCGAGCGATCACTCGGGGGCGAACGGAGCCACCACGACGTGCACCAGGGTGTCGAGCAGCAGGGGGAGGTCGGCGAACCTGCCCTCGTCGACGGCACGGTGCACCGCCGCGTGCACCGCACCCACCACGGTGTCCACCAGCTCGCCCCGCGCCACCCGGGGCGGCCCCGGCGGGGCATCGGCGAAGAACCGTCGAAAACTGGCCAGAAGTTCGGCACGGGCCCGGCGCCCCGCAGGCCCCAGCGACTCGATCTCGACCACCATCGTCGCGAAGGCGGGCGTCTGGGTCAGCAGGTCCAGGAGGACCCGTAGGCCGGCCCGCACCGAGGCCGGCCAGTCCGTGGCGCCGCCGGCCTCGTCGTACGCCTGCTGCATCGCCCTCACGACCTGTTGGGTGCCGCCCCGGTAGGCGGCGATGACGGCGTCCTCCTTCCCGGAGAACAGCTCGTAGAAGACGGGGCGGGTCACTCCGGCGGCCCGGCAGATGTCGCTGATGCGGGCTCCCGCGTATCCGTTCTCCGCGACGGTCCGGGCCACTCCGTCGAGCAGGCGCTCCCGCTGCCGCGACGCCACCTGCTCGGGCGTCAGCCGCCGTGGCCCGGGGCGCAGCGAGCGCTCCGGTTCGCGGCCCGAGCGGGCACCCGGCAGGACGAGCCGCTCCTCGGCTCCGCGAGCACTCGTCATCGGCCACATCCTCCCGGAGTCGTTGACGGCACGTGCTCGACGGGATTACAACCCCCATGGGTTTTCCTCTCGATGCACGCACCGCACCGAGTATCACGCCCTCACACCTCACGCGACCACCGCTGCCGGACATCCGTGGCGCCGGACCGTACCGGCGGCGGCCCGCACCCGCGTGTTCACCCAGCACCGCGCTCACTTTGACCGGGCGGCTCACCCCGCAGTGCCGAGCCCGCACGGCACGGAGCAGCCCGTTTCGCATCGAGCCGCCCGATCCCGCACGGCACCGTCCGCGCGCAGTCGCCGCACACCCCTGCGCGCCGCGACCCGATCTCGGGTCCACCCGTTCCCCCGCGCATCCCCAGGTACTTCCCCCGGTACCCACGCGCACCCGCAACGCACCCCCACCTCCGTACGGAAGGAAGCATCCCCATGCGCAAGCGCGCTCTCCTCGTCTCCCTCGGCCTCGCCGTCTCCGCCACGCTGGCGGCCGGCGTCCAGGCTGGTGCCGCGGCCTCCTCGGGTGAGGTGTTGACCACCGGCGGCGCCGGCGGCACCGCCGTTGCCGTCGGCGACGTCCTCTCCGCCTCGCTCTCCTCCGGGACCAAGGCCAAGATCGCCACCTCTGCCGGTGGCAGCACCGGCATCACCTGCAGCACCTCCGCCTTCACCGCGACCGTCACCGGCAACCCGGCCGCGCCCGGAACCGCCACCGAGACGGTCACGGCGCACACCCTGAGCAACTGCACCACCAACATCCTCGGGGCGACGGGCGTCCAGAGCATCACGGTGAACAACCTTCCGTTCGCCGCCGCCGTCGCCTCCGGAGGCTCGCTCACCGTCACCGCGGGCGCCGCGGGACCGATCCAGACCACCCTGAAGATCAACACCATCCTCGGCTCGACCACCTGCGTCTACCGGGCCGGCAGCCTCACCGCAACGCCCTCGAACACCGACAGCTCGCTCACCTTCAGCAACCAGCTGTTCACCAAGTACAGCGGTCCCGGCACCTGTCCGGGCAGCGGTTACTTCTCCGCGGCGTACGGGCCCGTCCAGGACACCAGCCAGGCCGGCAGCCCCGCCGTCTTCGTCAACTGACGCACCGCTGGGCACCCCGCCTCCGCCGCGTGCGGCAGGGGCGGGGTCACGCCATGATGCCGCTCCCGTGCGGGGCGTACAGGTCCAGCAGCCGGACCCGGGTCACCTGGAGGCGGTGGGCGAGGATCGACCCCACCCAGTAGACGACCGCGGCGCCGAACTCCACGTCCGAGCGGCACATCGACCGCACGGCAGGGGCGTCGAACTGGTGCGCCCGCACCGGCGTCATCGCCTCCGCCCCGGACTGGCACAGGTACGGCGGAAACAACCAGGAGAGCCCGACCAGCTCGCCGTGGCGCAGGGTTTCGATCACGGGCGACCCGCGGCCCGGCACCTTCGCATCGAGGGTCACCGCACCCGTCTTCACGATCCAGAAGCGGTCGGCGTGCTGTTGCTCCTCGAAGAGGCGATGGCCGGATTCGAAGTACACGTCCTCGGCGAAGGCCATCAGCCGCTCCCGGTGCTCCGGCGGCAACGTGCTGACCTTGGGTGCGGCACTGCTCATGGCGGACCCTCCTCGCACACTCGGCTCCCACCCCCAGTGTGGGCCCGCCGGCGCCCGTGCGCAGGCTTCCGGTCCGGCCGGCGCCCGGAAGCCCGTGCTCCGGTGCACGGAGTGCACCTCCGTTCGCCTTCCGCGCCGCCCGTCCGGGTGCGCGGTCCGGGTGGAGGGCGGAGCATGAACCTGAGGAGGGGCGGCAAGCAGGAGCGTGACCCAGGAGGGTGCCATGCCCGTCCCGGACGGTGGCGACGCGCTCGTCGTGCTGCGCGGGGTCGACAAGCACTTCGGCGCCCTGCACGTCCTCCAGGCCATCGACCTCACCGTTCACCGGGGCGAGGTCGTCGTCGTCATCGGTCCCTCCGGCTCGGGCAAGTCGACCCTGTGCCGGGCGATCAACCGACTGGAGACCATCGATGCGGGCGAGATCCTCGTCGACGGTCGACCCCTGCCCGCCGAAGGACGGGCACTGGCGGCCCTCCGCGCCGATGTGGGCATGGTCTTCCAGTCGTTCAACCTCTTCGCGCACAAGACCGTGCTCGGCAACGTGACCCTCGGGCAGATCAAGGTCCGCAAGAAGGACCGGAAGACGGCCGAACGGCGGGCCCGCACCCTGCTCGACCGGGTCGGGGTCGCCTCCCAGGCCGACAAGTACCCCGCCCAGCTCTCCGGCGGCCAGCAGCAGCGCGTGGCGATCGCCCGCGCCCTCGCGATGGACCCGAAGGTGATGCTCTTCGACGAGCCGACCTCGGCCCTCGACCCGGAGATGATCAACGAGGTCCTGGAGGTCATGCGACAACTGGCCCGGGACGGCATGACCATGGTGGTCGTGACCCACGAGATGGGCTTCGCGCGCTCCGCCGCCCACCGGGTCGTCTTCATGGCCGACGGCCGCATCGTCGAGGAGACGACACCGGACGAGTTCTTCAGCAACCCGCGCAGCGAACGAGCCAAGGACTTCCTCTCCAAGATCCTCCACCACTGAGCCGCGGCCACCGCCCGGTCGGTCGCCCGATCAGCAGCCCCCAGGGGTGATCCTCATGAACCGTCCCAGGACCAGCAGGGCCGCCGTCGCCGCAGCCGCGGCCGTCGTCTTCTCCCTCACCTCGGCAGGGTTCGCGAACGGAGCGGCAGGAGCCGTACCGCGCGACCACGCCGACGGCGACACGATCACCGTCGGCATCAAGTTCGACCAGCCCGGCCTCGGCCTGAAGACCCCCGACGGCACCTACACCGGCTTCGACGTCGACGTGGCGACCTACGTCGCCAAGGAGCTCGGCCACGACCCCTCCGACATCGTCTGGAAGGAAGCCAAGAGCGCCGACCGGGAGACCCTGCTCCAACGGGGTGACGTGGACTTCATCGCCGCCTCGTACTCGATCAACGACGAGCGGGCCAAGAAGGTCGACTTCGCCGGTCCCTACCTGCTCGCCCACCAGGACGTCCTGATCCGCGCCGACGACGACTCGATCAAGCAGCCGTCCGACCTGAACGACAAGAAGCTCTGCTCGGTCACCGGGTCGACCTCCGCGCAGAACGTCAAGACCCGGCTCGCGCCCGACGCCCAGCTCCAGGAGTACGGAGGCTACTCCGAGTGCCTGACCGGCTTGGAGAACGGCGTCATCGACGCCGTCACCACCGATGACTCGATCCTCGCCGGGTACGCCGCCCAGGACCAGTTCAAGGGCAAGTTCAAGCTCGGCGGCTTCGAGATGAGCAACGAGAACTACGGCATCGGCGTCCAGAAGGGCAGCGAACTCAAGGACAAGATCAACGCGGCCCTGGAGAAGATGGTCGCCGACGGCTCCTGGGACGCCGCGGTCGAGAAGAACTTCGGCCCCGCCGGCTACCAGAACGAACCCGCCCCGAAGATCGGCGTCATCGTCACCTGAGCCGGCCGCCGTGTTCGACTTCCTCCAGGGGTACGACCTGCTCGGAGCCTTCTGGGTGACGGTGCAGCTCACCGTCTACTCCGCGATCGGCTCCCTCGTCTGGGGGACGCTGCTGGCCGCCATGCGGGTCAGCCCCGTCCCCCTCATGCGGGGCTTCGGCACCGTCTACGTCAACATCGTCCGGAACATCCCGCTCACCGTCATCATCGTCTTCACCTCGCTCGGACTCTTCCAGACCCTCGGCGTCAGCCTCGGCGCGGAACGTTTCACCACCATCAACTTCCGGCTCGCCGTCCTCGGCCTCACCGCCTACACCAGCGCCTTCGTCTGCGAGGCCCTCCGCGCCGGCATCAACACCGTCCCCCTCGGACAGGTCGAGGCCGCCCGTGCCATCGGCCTCAACTTCCCCCAGGTGCTCCGCCTGATCGTGCTCCCACAGGCCTTCCGGTCCGTCGTCGGCCCCCTCGCCAACGTCCTCATCGCCCTCACCAAGAACACCACCGTCGCCGCCGCCATCGGCGTCGCCGAAGCGGCCCTGCTGATGCGCGAGATGATCGAGAACGAAGCCCAGCTCATCCTGATCTCCGCGATCTTCGCCGTCGGCTTCCTCTGCCTCACCCTGCCGACCGGCCTCTTCCTCGGTTGGGTGGCCAAGAAGGTGGCGGTGAAGAGGTGAAGAACGAACCCACCGTCCTCTACGACGTCCCCGGCCCCCGCGCCCGGCGGCGCAACCTCCTCTGGACCCTGCTGTTCCTGCTCGCGCTCGCTGCCGTGCTCTGGTGGGTCGTGGCGAGCCTCGCCGACAAGAACCAGCTCGAATGGTCCAAGTGGGCGCCCTTCTTCACCGACGCCCGGGTCTGGCAGACGTACATCCTGCCCGCCCTGAAGAACACCGTGATCGCCGCCGCCCTCGCCATGGTGATCGCCCTGCCCCTCGGCGCGCTCCTCGGCGTCCTCCGGCTCTCCGACCACCGGACCGTACGCGTCGCCGCCGGCACCGTCGTCGAGTTCTTCCGGGCCATCCCCGTCCTCATCCTGATGCTCTTCGCGAACGCCGCCTACTCCGAATTCACCGACGTCAGCCCCGACACCCGCCCCCTGTACGCAGTGGTCACCGGCTTGGTCCTCTACAACGCCTCCGTGCTCGCAGAGGTGGTCCGCGCCGGCATCCTCGCCCTCCCCGCCGGCCAGACCGACGCCGCCAAGGCGATCGGCATGCGCAAGGGCCAGACCATGGCGCACGTCCTCCTGCCGCAGTCCGTCACCGCCATGCTGCCCGCCCTGGTCAGCCAGCTCGTCGTCATCGTCAAGGACACCGCGCTCGGCGGCGCGATGCTCGGCTTCTCCGAACTCCTCGCCTCCGTGCGCCCGATGAGCGCCAACTACGGCGCCAACACGATCGCCTGCTTCACCGTCGTCGCCGTGATCTTCGTCGCGCTCAACTTCGCGCTCACCACCTTCGCCTCCCGCCTCGAACGACGTCTGCGCCGGGGCAAGAAGAGCACCGGCGCAGTCGTGGGAGCCGAGACCGCAGAGGAACTCGCGGGCCCGGGCGAGCACCCGGACGCCCCGCACCACCCCCGCTGAAGGTCCGCCACCCGGGTGAAGACGCCCATGAGCGGGGTCCGGCCTGCCGAAACACCCACCATGAACGCCACCAGGACCACGCGCGAGCCACATCCCGAACGCCCCGGCCCCACCCCCACCGACCGTCTCCTCGCCGCGCTCGGCGGACTGCTCTCCGCGTACGTCTCCCTGGCCGTCGCCGACCTCGTCGCCACCCGGGTGCGACCCGAGGCGGGCCCCGTTCCGGCCGTCGGCGGCGCGGTGATCGACCTGACCCCGGCAGGCCTGAAGGAGTGGGCGATCCGGGCCTTCGGCGAGAGCGACAAGACCGTCCTCCAACTCGGGATCCTCTTCCTCTTGGGCCTCCTCGCCCTCGGGGTCGGGCTGCTCGCCCTGCGCCACCGCCTGCTCGGCAGCTGCCTCGTCCTCGCCTTCGGCGTCCTCGGGGCGCTCGTCGCCGTCAACCGTCCCGACTCCGACTCCCTCACCGATGCCGCCCCCTCCCTGGTAGGAGCCGCGGTCGGAGCCGTCCTGCTCTACGCCCTGATCGGCCTGCTCGGGCCCCGGACGAGCGGAACCACCCGCGCCGACCGCCGGACCTTCCTCCTCGTCGCCGCTTCCACCGGCCTCGCCGCCACCGGTGCCGCCGCGCTCGGCCGAGCCGCCGGCAGCCCCGTACAGCAGAACGCCGCAGCCTCCCGCGCGGCCCTGCGGCTGCCCCGCCCCGCGTCCCCCGCCCCGCCCGTGCCCCCCGCCGCCCAGCTCGAGGTCCCCGGCATCAGCCCCTTCATCACCCCCAACCGGGACTTCTACCGCGTCGACACCGCCCTCATCGTCCCCAAGATCGACGCCGACCGCTGGCGGTTGCGCCTCCACGGCACCGGCGTCCAGGGCGAACACAACCTCGACCTGAGGGAACTCATGGCCCGGCCCGCGGTGGAACGGGACGTCACCCTGGCCTGCGTGTCCAACGAGGTCGGCGGCCCCTACGTCGGAAACGCGCGCTGGCTCGGCGTCCCCCTCGCCGACCTGCTCCGCGAGATCGGCGTCCGCCCGCCCTCCGAAGGCGGCCCCGCCGACCAACTCGTCGCCCGCTCCGTCGACGGCATGACCATCGGAAGCCCCGTCGAGGTCGTCATGGACGGCAGGGACGCCCTCCTCGCCTTCGGGATGAACGGCGAACCCCTGCCCTTCACCCACGGCTTCCCCGTCCGCATGGTCGTCCCCGGTTTGTACGGCTACGTCTCCGCGTGCAAGTGGATCGAGTCCATCGAGCTCACCACCTTCGACGCGTACGACGCCTACTGGGTCCCGCGCGGCTGGGCCGCCCGGGCCCCCGTCAAGACGCAGTCCCGCATCGACACCCCCCGCCCCTTCGCCCGCCCCGCAGCCGGCACCGTCATGGTCGCCGGCGTCGCCTGGGCCCAGCACCGGGGCATCCGGCGCGTGGAGGTGCGGATCGACGACGGCCCCTGGCAGGAGGCCCGGCTCGCCGCAGAGGACGGCACCGACACCTGGCGCCAATGGGTCCACCCCTGGCAGGCCGTCCCGGGCCGCCACACCCTCACCGTCCGCGCGACCGACGGCACCGGCAGCACCCAGCCGGAACGCCGCACCGACCCCATGCCCAACGGTGCACAGGGCTGGCACTCCGTCGTGGTGACCGTCGAAGACGCGTAACGAACCCGCTCCACCGCTCCGCTCGGGGCCTCCATGGGGGAGACTGCTCCCGTGCGTGGACATCTGCCGGACGAGAACCCCGGTTTCGTGGGGCGCCGCACGGAACTCGAGCGAATATCCGTCGCGTTGGCGGAGCACCGCCTCGTCACCGTGACCGGCGTCGGAGGAGTCGGCAAGACCCGGCTCGCCCTGCGTGCCGCCCACCGGGCCGCGGCCCGCCACCCGGACGGTGCCTGGTGGACCGACCTCGCCCAGCTCGACGGCGACCGGCTCCTCGTCGCGCTCGTCGCCGACTCCGTCGACCTCGCCGACCACACCCCCGGCATGGCCGCCACCGGACTCTGCCGCCGCCTCGCCGACGACCGGCTGCTCCTCGTCCTCGACTCCTGCGAACACCTCGCCGACCCCTGCGCCCGGCTCGTCACCGAACTCCTCGCCGCCGCCCCGGGCCTCACCGTCCTGGCCACCAGCCGCCGCCCCCTCGGCGTCACGGGGGAACAGGTCGTCGCCCTCGACCCGTTGCCGCCTGCCGGGGACGACGCCCTGGAACTGCTCCGCAGGGCCGTCGGGGAGGACTTCCCCGCCACCGGCCCCGCCGGCGAGATCTGCGTACGCCTCGAAGGCATACCCCTCGCCCTGGAACTGGCCGCCGCGCAGATCCGCCTCCAGGACGCCGAAACCGTCCGCGACCAACTCGGCAGCCGCTTCGACGCCCCGCCGGAAGCCCGCTTCGACCTGCTCGCCCACCCCGAACGGGTCTGGCCCAGCCGCCACCAGACCCTCCGCTCCGCCATCGGCTGGAGCCACGAGCTGAGCACCCCCCTCGAACGCCTCCTCTGGGCCCGGCTCTCCGTCTTCAGGGGCCCCTTCGACCTGGCCTCCGCGACCGCCGTTTGCATCGGTGGCGCCCTGAACCGGGCCACCCTCCCCGAGGCGCTCGACGGTCTGGTCCGCGCCTCCGTGGTCCGCCCCCCGGACGCCGCCGGCAGACTCCGGATGCTCGACACCATCCGCGAGTACGGGGCGACCTGGCTGGAGCGGACCGGTGAGACCGCAGCGGTCGCCGACCGCCATGCCGCACAGTTCCGGGGACTGGCCCGCCGCGCGGAGGACGAATGGCACGGCGCCCGTCAGCTGGGCTGGTACCGGACCGTCGACGCGCACCACACCGACCTGCGCACCGCCCTGGACCGGCTGTTGCGCACCGACCCCGACGCCGCCCTCGACCTCGTCGGTTCCGTCGCCTTCGCCTGGTCCTGCCGGGGCCGCCTGCGCGAAGCCCGCGACGGCCTCGAACAGGCCCTGCTGCTCAGCACGGCCCGGGGCCGCCCCCGGGCCCGCGCCCTGTGGGCGCTCGGCGTCACCCTGGTCCTGCAGGGCGAGTTCGGAACCGCCCAGGAGGTCAGCGAGCAGTGCGCCCGCGAAGCCCGTCACGCAGAGCACGCAGAGCACGCAGAACGCGCGGAACAGGTCGAGCACGTAGAACGCGCAGAACGCGCGGAACAGGTCGAGCACGTAGAACGCGCGGAACACGCAGAACAGGTCGAGCACGTCGAGCACGCGGAGGACCGGCGCACCGAGCGCGTCCCACACGCCCGGCGCTCACCCCGCGATGAGGCACCGGGCCCCGGCCGCCCCCTCGGGCACGGCCGGCTCCCGGCGCACGAGGGTGCTCCCGCCGGGCCGGGGGCGGTCCCCGCCCGCCGCCGGCCCGGTGACCTCACCCTCGACGCCGCCGCCCTCGCCGGTCTCCTCGCCCTGACCACGGGCCGGCCGATGGCTGCCCACGTCGTCGTGGGCCACGTCCTCGACGACGGGCGGGGCGGCCCGGGCGACTCCGCGGCCCGGCTCCGCTGCCACCTCGTCCGCGTCTTCGCGCTCACCGGCCTAGGCCGGCTCGCCGAGGCCCGGGCCGAGGCCCTCGACCTGCACGCCCTCTGCACCCGACTCGACGAACACTGGACCCGCACCGCCCTGGAGTACCAGCTCGCCCTCACCGGCCTCCTGGAGGGCGACCCGACGGCCGCCGCCGCCCACGCCCGCGCCATGCTCGAAGGCACCCGACGCCTCGGCGCGAGCCTGGGCACCGCCCTCGGGCTCGACGTGCTCGCCACGGCCCTCGCGGCGGGCGGCGACGGCGAGCGCGCGGCCGACGCGTCCGGCACGGGCGAGGCGTACTGGCGCTCCACCGGCCAGCCCCGGCGCGGTCTGCCCGGCCTGCGGGCCCTGCACGAGAAGCACACCGAAACCGCTCGGGCGACGATCGGCGGCCCCGTCTACGAGGAGATCTTCCTCCGGGCCCTCACCGGTCCTCCCCAGGACGGCCTCGACCGCGCCCTGCGCGGCTCCCGACGGGCGTGACGGAGCTCGACGTGCCGGGCCCCCGCCCCGGGCGCACCATGAGGGCATGGACGGAACCCCGAATGGGCTGGGCGACATCAGCGCACCGGGACGGGTGGCCGGCCCCGAAGAGGGCGTGACCGCGCAGGAGCTCGCCCTCGCCACGCGCAACCACGGACTGCCGCTGGAAGCACTGCGCTACGACGTCACCCCACCCGGCCTCCACTACGTCCTCGTGCACTACGACATCCCCGCCACCGACCCCGACGGCTGGCGGCTCACCATCGGCGGCCGGGTGCTCCGGACGCTCGCCCTGGACCCGGCAGAGCTCCGGTCCCGGCCCGCCGTCACCCGCCGGGTCACCCTGGAGTGCGCGGGCAACGGCCGGGCCCGCCTCAGCCCCCGCCCCGTCAGCCAGCCCTGGCTGGTCGAAGCCGTCGGCACCGCGGACTGGACCGGCGTCCCCCTGGCCGCCCTCCTCGCGGAGGCGGGCATCGCGGAGGACGCCGTCGAGGCCGTGTTCACCGGGGCCGACCACGGTGTGGAGCGGGGCATCGAGCAGGACTACCGGCGCAGCCTTCCCCTGGAGACGGCCGCCGACCCCGCGCGCGACGTCCTGGTCGCCTACGCGATGAACGGAGCCCCCCTGCCCCCGCAGCACGGCAGCCCGCTCCGCCTCGTCGTCCCCGGCTGGTACGGCATGGCCCACGTGAAGTGGCTCCACGACATCACGCTCACCGACGCCCCGTACACCGGCTTCCAGCAGAGCGTCGCCTACCGGCTGCGCCAGGAGGCGGGCGATCCGGGGGAGCCCGTCACCCTCATCGCGCCCCGGGCCCTGATGGCGCCGCCCGGCTTCCCCGACTTCATGTCCCGCAGCCGCGTCGTGCGTCCCGGGCCCGTGCCGCTCACCGGGCGCGCCTGGTCCGGGTACGGCCCGGTCACCCGCGTCGAGGTCAGCGAGGACGGCGGGGCCGTCTGGACGGACGCCGTCGTGGACCGCGACCCCGCCCACCCGTGGGCCTGGGCCCGCTGGCACACCACCTGGACCGCCACGCCGGGCCTGCGCCACCTCGCCGTGCGGGCCACCGACGCCGAGGGGAACGTCCAACCGCTGAGCGCGCCGTGGAACCGGGGCGGCTTCGCGAACAACCTGGTCCAACGGGTCGAGGTGCTGTGCACCCCGGACGCTTTCACCGCCGGATCGGACGACGCGTAGAGTCGACCCCGGTGCATCCCCGCACACCCCGCACACCGCCGTGCGTCCCCGTGTGCCCCGGCGCGCCGTCCACCACCCCCTGACGAGGAGACTTCCGTGACCGACCCGGCGCCCCACGCCGTCCAGCAGCAGATCGCCCGGGACCTCCAGGTCTCCGAGACCTTCGACCCGCGGGCGGAGATCGAGCGCCGGGTGGCCTTCCTCACCGAACGGCTCACCTCCACCGGGCTGCGCGCCCTGGTCCTCGGCATCAGCGGCGGCGTCGACTCCACGACGACCGGCCGGCTCTGCCAGCTCGCCGTGGAGCGCGCCCGCGCCGCCGGCCACGACGCCACCTTCTACGCGATGCGCCTGCCCTACGGCGTCCAGGCCGACGAGCAGGACGCGCAGACCGCCCTCGGCTTCATCCGCGCCGACCGGGTGCTCACCGTGGACGTGAAGGCGGCCAGCGACGCGGCCCTGGAGGCCGGCCTCGCCGCCGGGGTGACCTTCCGGGACGCCCATCACCAGGACTTCGTGCACGGCAACATCAAGGCCCGCCAGCGGATGATCGCCCAGTACGCCGTCGCCGGTGCCCACGACGGCCTCGTCGTCGGCACCGACCACGCCGCCGAGGCCGTCTCCGGCTTCTTCACCAAGTTCGGCGACGGCGCCGCCGACGTCGTTCCGCTGACCGGACTGACCAAGCGGCGCGTCCGCGCGATCGCCGACGAGCTGGGCGCCCCGACCGAGCTGGTGTGGAAGACCCCCACGGCCGACCTGGAGACCCTCGACCCCGGCAAGCCCGATGAGGACGCGCTCGGCGTCACCTACGACGACATCGACGACTTCCTGGAGGGCAAGCCGGTCGGGGAAGCCGCCCACGCCTCGATCACCCGTCGCTACGAGCTCACCGAGCACAAGCGCCAACTGCCGATCGCTCCCTGACCGACCCCGTACCTCACCGGCCCGACCCGTCCGCCGTCCCGTGGGGTCTGTGCGTCTGGTCGAGGTCGTGGGCCGGTAGGTCCGTGTGGTCGAGGGCGGGGTGACCCGTGGGGGTGTGCATGGGCGACGGTCAGGTGACGAGCACACTCGTGTGCGACGAGGCACGGGTGCTGTCGCACGGGCGGGAGGAGCTCCGGATGACGTGCCCCAGCCGGCTCCTCGACCGGCAGACCGGCAGGCCCCCGCTGCTGCCGCCCACTCCCGAACGCCGCCGCCGGCATCCCGGGCGGCTTTGCGTGCCGGACCGGGCGGCCCTCGTCGGCATCACGTACGTCCTGCGGATCGGCGTCGCCTGACGCGATGGTCCGGCCGATAGCGCGCACTGCTCCGGAGTCAGTGCCTGGCGGCGGCTGCGGGACCGGACCGAGACGGGCGTCCGGCTGCGACCAGGACGGCGTCCGAGAGGTCTGCGTCCGAGAAGTCCGCGTCGCCGAGTTCGGCCGCGACGAACTTCACCCGTCGCAGGGAGGCGCCGGACAGCCGGGTGCCGACGAGGCGCGCTCGGGAGAACACGGCGTCGTCCGCGTTCGCGCCGCTCAGGTCGACGCTGCCGAGGCCCACGCCGGCGGCGGGATCGGTGAGCGTGTAGTCGCGGGCGGGGGACGGCTGCTGATGTCGGACTCGGGGAGCGTGGGGAGGCCGGGGCGGGGTGCGGGCAGGAGGCCATCGTCGGTGACGTGGACGACGCCCCGCACGTCGATCTCCAGGTGCTCGTCGACGGTGGAGGACCACGACGGCCCGAAGAAGCGTCCGGCGGTGTGGCCGGACCCGACGCGCCGGGCGAAGGCGAACGGGAGGGCGCCGGGGAGGGCGACGCGGGGCGGGCAGGTGACGAAGCCCTGCCGCAACGGGTGCGGGAAGAAGAGAGGGGCCATACTCAAGCCGAACCCCTCGGGCTTCGGCGATGAGACGGACCCTCCGGGCCGAAGCGCCCGGACTGCCGGGAGCCGCCGAGGGGCTGAACAACGGCACAGCGAACGAGAACAGGAGCAGGAACAGCGTGACCACCTACCGTCAGCCGGGCCTCGTCCTCACCGACCACCGCTTCCCCGTCCCCCTCGACCACGCCCGCCCCGACGGAGAGCGCATCGAGGTCTTCGGCCGCGAGGTCGTCGCGAGCGACGGGGACCGCGCGGGTCGCGAGACGCTTCCCTGGTTGGTGTACCTGGAGGGCGGGCCGGGCTTCGGCGCCCGCCGCTTCATCGGCCCGCAGGCATGGCTCGGCCGTGCCGTGAAGGAGTTCCGGGTCCTCCTGCTCGACCAGCGCGGCACCGGCCGTTCCACTCCCGCGAACCGCCAGACCCTGCCGCTCCGGGGCACCCCCGCCCAACAGGCCGAATACCTCGCCCACTTCCGTGCCGACTCCATCGTCAAGGACTGCGAGCTGATCCGGCGCCGGCTCACCGGCGGCGCCCCCTGGACCGTTCTCGGCCAGAGCTTCGGCGGCTTCTGCGCCACCCACTACCTCTCCACCGCCCCCGAAGGACTGGACGCCGTCCTCGTCACCGGTGGCCTCCCCTCCCTCGAAGCCACCGCCGACGAGGTCTACCGCGCCGCCTACCCCCGGATCCGGCGGAAGAACGAGGCGCACTTCGCCCGTCATCCGCAGGACGCCGAGCGGGCCCGCGCGATCGCCGCCCACCTCGTCGACCGCGAGGTCACCCTCCCCGGCGGCGGCTTGCTGACCGTCGAGGCCTTCCAGTCCCTCGGCATCCTGCTCGGCTCCGGAGACGGCACCCACCAGCTCCACCTGCTCCTGGAGGGTGCGTTCGTCCCCACCCCGGGCGGGCCCGAACTCTCGGACGCCTTCCTGGAGCAGGTGCAGGCGCACCTCTCGTACGCGGGGCACCCGCTGTACGCCGTGCTCCACGAGGCGATCTACGCCCAGGGGCAGGGGGCCACCGGCTGGGCCGCCGAGCGGATCCGCGCCGAGCACCCCGAGTTCGACGCCCGCACCGCACTCGCCGGGGGCGGTCCCCTGCTCTTCACCGGAGAGACCGTCCACCCCTGGCACTTCACCACCGATCCGGCCCTGCGTCCGCTCCGCGAGACCGCGGAACTGCTCGCGGCGCGCGTCGACTGGCCCCCGCTCTACGACCCGGAGCGCCTGGCCGCCAACCGGGTTCCCGTGGCGGCTGCCGTCTACCACGACGACATGTACGTCGACACCGCCCACTCCCTGGAGACCGCACGAGCGGTGCGTGGTCTGCGGACCTGGGTGACCGACGAGTTCGAGCACGACGGGGTGCGGGCCGGCGGGCCGCGCGTCCTCGACCGGCTCCTCGCCCTCGCCAGGGACGAGATCTGACCGCCACGGCGCAGGACGGGCACGGGGCGCCGCGCAAAAGTCCAAGGAGCGGGTGAGGATTGCTCATGGCGCGCTCTGCACGGCCACCGGTAGAACTCGGTCCGGACCCGTGCGGGACCCTGGAGGAGAGGATCCGGACCATGAGCACCCACGTCAGCGCGGAGATCGCCGGCCAGCCCGACTGTTGGCGCCGCGCCGCCGAGATCGCCGACCGCGACGCCGGTCTGCTGCCGGCCCGCGGTGAGCGCGTGGCGGTCGTCGGTTGCGGCACCTCGTACTTCATCGCCCGCGCCTACGCGGCCCTGCGGGAGTCCCTCGGGGCGGGGGAGACCGATGCCTTTCCCGCTTCTGACGCGACCCCGCTCGGCCGCGGTTACGACCGGATCGTCGCCCTGACCCGCTCCGGCACCACCACGGAGGTCGTGGACCTGCTCGCCGGGGCCGCCGGACGCGTCCCCACGCTCGTCGTCACCGGAGTCCCCGAGAGTCCAGCCGGCCGGCTCGCCCACCGGATCGTCGACCTCGGCTTCGCCGACGAGCGCTCGATCGTCCAGACCCGGTTCGCCACCACTGCCCTCCAACTCCTGCGTGCCGGGCTCGGGGTGGATCTCGGACCCGCGATCGCCGATGCCGAACTGGTCCTGTATGAAAGGCTCCCCGCGGCCTGGGAGCGGCGCGGCCAGTTCACCTTCCTCGGCACCGGCTGGACCGTCGGGCTCGCCGACGAGGCGGCGCTCAAGCTCCGTGAAGTCGCCCGCGCCTGGACGGAGTCGTACGCGGCGATGGAGTACCGTCACGGTCCGATCAGCATCAGCGACCGGGCGAGCCTGGTCTGCTGCTTCGGTCCCGCGCCGTCCGGGCTCCGGGACGAAGTGGAGTCCACGGGGGCGCTGTTCGCCGCCGATGCCATCGATCCGGTCGCGGCCCTCGTCCGCGCCCAGCGGCTCGCGGTCGCGCTCGCGGGCCGGCGCGGTCTCAACCCGGACCGTCCGCGGCACGTCTCGCGGTCGGTGATCCTCGCCGGGGGCTTTCGCCGGACCGTGACGGAGACGACCCGTATCCTGCGGTCATGAGCGACAGTCATGCCACGGACCTCCTGGAGATGCCCGACGACTGGGTGCGTGCCCTCGCCGTCGTCGCCCATCCCGACGACCTGGAGTACGGTTGCGCGGCCGCCGTTGCTGCCTGGACGGACCAGGGGAAGGACGTCGTCTACGTCCTGGCCACCCGGGGGGAGGCCGGAATCGACTCCCTCGCCCCGGACGTCTGCGGCCCGCTGCGCGAGCAGGAGCAGCGGGACAGCGCGGCCGTGGTCGGCGTGGACACCGTCGAGTTCCTCGACCACCGGGACGGAGTGGTCGAGTACGGAACCGGGCTGCGGCGCGACGTCACGGCCGCGATCCGCCGCCACCGCCCGGAACTCCTCGTCACCCTCAACCACCGTGACACCTGGGGCGACGGACCGGGGGCGGCCTGGAACACCCCGGACCACCTGGCCGTCGGGCGTGCCGTGCTGGACGCCGCGGCCGACGCGGGGAACCGCTGGATCTTCCCCGAGCTGGAGGACCAGGGCCTGGAGCCCTGGGACGGCGTCCGATGGGTCGCGGTCGCCGCCTCCAGCACCCCCACCCATGCGATCGACGCGAGCCCCGGAATGGACCGTGCGATCCGTTCCCTGCTCTGCCACCGTGCCTACATCGAGGCGCTCACGGACGAACCGCCGGAGGACTACGTCCGTGCCTTCCTGGCCTCGACGGCGAGCCGGGTCTCGACCCGCTTCGGCGGCCGTCCGGCGGTGGCGTTCGAACTCTTCGCGCGCTGACGGCGGTCTTTCCTCATCCCGTCGGCACGGGCCTCAGCACCGCGAAGGTCGCGCCGGCGGGGTCGGCGAGCCCGGTGATGCGGCCGACGTCGGGGACGTCGGCAGGGAGGGAGAGGAACCTCCGCTCAGGAGGCGGCTCGACGGACCACGACCTCCTCCAGGTCCGCGAGCAGCAGTTCATTGCTGATCGCCACCCCGGCCCGGTACCCCCGGCTCACCGCATTGACCACCTGTTCCTGCGGGCCCGTCACGTTTCCCGCCGCCCAGACCCCGGGAACGCTCGTCCGGCCGGTCTCGTCCACCGCGACGAACTCCCCGAAGGGGGTCGTGCGCAGCTTCGCGCCCAGCTGTCGCAGCACCCCGTCCCGGGGCGCGAGCCGTTCGGCCCCGACGAAGACCACCGAGCGCGGCACGGTCCGGCCGTCGGCGAGCCGCACCCCGGTCAGGGCGTCGTCCTCGACGGCGAGACCGGTGACCGTTCCGGTCACGA
Organism: Streptomyces sp. NPDC058872; assembly: GCF_042743065.1. Lineage (NCBI taxonomy): Bacteria > Bacillati > Actinomycetota > Actinomycetes > Kitasatosporales > Streptomycetaceae > Streptomyces > Streptomyces sp. NPDC058872. The sequence goes on along the minus strand of NZ_JBHYMK010000014.1, from coordinate 48,229 downwards.
CCGTGACCCCGGCCGCGTCCAGCAGTTCCGCGTCCCGGGCGGGCAGCTCGTCGACCGTGTGGAGGAAGAGCGTCACGTCCCGGGACCACCGCGAGACCATCAGGGCCTGGTGCGCGGGCATCGCGGGGTGCGCGATCACGCCGAGCGGGAGGTCCCGGACCTCCCAGCCGTGGCAGTACGGGCAGTGCACCACGTCCCGCCCCCAACGCCGGGCCACCCCGTCGATCCGCGGGAGTTCGTCGACGAGTCCGGTCGCCACCACGAGCCGGCGCGCGCCCACCCGCGTTCCGTCCTCCAGGGACACGACGAAGCCGTCCTCACCGTCCGGGGCCGCTGCGGTCACCCGCCCCTTCCGCACGTCCACGCCGTACGCGGCGAGTTCGCTCCTGCCGGTTTCCAGGTAGGCGGCCGGGCTCTCCCCGTCCCGGGACAGGACCCCGTGCATGTGGGCCGCCGGGGCATTGCGCGGTTCGCCCGCGTCCACCACCAGGGTGCGCAGCCGGGAGCGGCCCATGATCAGCGCGGCACTGAGGCCGGCGGCGCCACCACCCACCACCACCGCGTCGTACCCGTCGTTCGTTTCGTCCGTCTTGCTCGTCGTCCGTGCGTTCATGGGGCGAGGCTCCGCCATGGATGCAACGGGCTGCAAGGAATCTTGCCGTTTCTGCAAGACTTGACCCATGACAGAAGACGACCGCATCGAAGCCGTGCTCACCGAGGTCGGCCCCCGTCTCCGCCGCGTCCGTCGCGACCGGGGGGTGACCCTGGCGGAGCTCTCCGCCGCCACCGGGATTTCCGTGAGCACCCTTTCCCGACTGGAGTCCGGGCAGCGCAAACCCAGCCTCGAACTGCTCCTTCCGCTGGCCCGCGCCCATCAGGTCCCGCTCGACGAGCTCGTCGGTGCCCCGCCCGTGGGCGATCCCCGGGTCAAGGCGAAGCCGATCGTGCGCCACGGCCGGACGATGTACCCGCTGACCCGCCAACCCGGCGGGCTCCAGGCGTACAAGGTGGTGCAGGAGAAGGCGCACGAGGCTCCGGAGGCTCGTGTGCACGAGGGGTACGAGTGGCTGTACGTGCTCTCGGGGAGGCTCCGGCTCGTGCTCGGGGAGCACGACGTCGTCTTGGCGGCCGGTGAGGCGGCCGAGTTCGACACGCGCGTCCCGCACTGGTTCGGGCCGACCGACGAGGGGCCGGTGGAGTTCCTCAGCCTCTTCGGTCCCCAGGGAGAGCGCATGCACGTGAGGGCGCGTCCCAAGAAGTCCGGCTGAGCCGTTCCATCGAGGGCAAGCGACCGCTTAGTATGCCACCGACCGCTCGGTACGGAGGAGGCATTCCGGATGCAGGCATGGCGTGTGTACGAGAACGGTGAACCGGGCGCGGTGATGCGCCGGGAGGAAGTGGAGCCACCCGTCCCCGGTGACGGCCAGGTCCTCCTCCGGGTCCGTGCGGCGAACGTCAACTTTCCGGACGCCCTGCTCTGCCGCGGCCACTACCAGGTGCGCCCCCCGCTGCCCTTCACGCCGGGCGTGGAGGTGTGCGCCGAGACCGAGGACGGGCGCCGGGTCGTCACCACGGCCGCCCTCCCGCACGGCGGCTTCGCCGAGTACGTCCTCGCCGACTCCGCCGGGCTCCTGCCCGCCCCGGAGGCGCTCGATGACGCCGAGGCCGCCGCGCTGCACATCGGCTACCAGACCGGTTGGTTCGGTCTGCACCGCCGGGCCGCCCTCCAGGAGGGGGAGACCCTGCTGGTGCACGCCGCGGCGGGCGGCGTCGGCAGCGCCGCCGTCCAGCTCGGCAAGGCGGCCGGCGCCACCGTGATCGGTGTCGTCGGGGGTCCGGAGAAGGCCGAGGTCGCCCGCGCCCTCGGCTGCGACGTGGTGATCGACCGCCGTTCCGAGGACGTGGTCGCCACCGTCAAGGCCGTGACCGGAGGGCGGGGAGTCGACGTCGTCTACGATCCCGTCGGCGGCGAGGCGTACCAACAGTCCGCCAAGTGCGTCGCCTTCGAGGGGCGGATCGTGATCGTCGGCTTCGCGAGCGGCACCGTTCCCGCCCCCGCCCTCAACCACGCCCTGGTGAAGAACTACTCGGTCCTCGGACTCCACTGGGGCCTGTACGCGGCGAAGGACCCGGCCTCGATCGGTCGCTGCCACGAGGTCCTCACGACCCACGCGGCCAAGGGGCTGATCAAGCCGCTCATCGGCGAACGCGTCCCCTTCGCCGGAGCGGCGGACGCCGTGCAGCGCGTGGCCGACGGCACCACCGTCGGCCGTCTCGTCGTCCTGCCGGAAGGGAGCCGGTCGTGATCGACGCGGAAAGGCTCCTCTCCCGCACGCGCGCGTTGCTCGCCGAGCACCCGCCCGCCACCACCGGGCGCACCGACTTCCTGAAGGCCCGTTTCGACGCGGGGCTCGCCTGGGTGCACTACCCCGTGGGCCTCGGCGGCCTCGGCGCGCCGCGTGCGCTCCAGGCCGTCGTCGACGCCGAACTCGCCGCCGCCGATGCTCCCGACAACGATCCCCGCCGGATCGGCATCGGCCTCGGCATGGCCGCGCCCACCCTCCTCGCGTACGCCCCGGAAGAGGTCGCCGCCCGCTTCCTGCGCCCCCTCTGGGTCGGTGAAGAGGTCTGGTGCCAACTCTTCAGCGAGCCCGGTGCGGGTTCGGACCTCGCGGCCCTCGGCACCCGTGCCGTGCGCGGCGACGGGGGAGACTGGGTGGTCGACGGCCAGAAGGTGTGGACCTCCAGTGCCCACCTCGCCCGCTGGGCCATCCTCATCGCCCGCACCGATCCGGACGCGCCCAAGCACCGGGGCATCACCTACTTCATCTGCGACATGACCGACCCCGGGGTGGAGGTCAGGCCGCTGCGCCAGATCACCGGAGAGGCCGAGTTCAACGAGGTCTTCCTCAACGGCGTCCGCATCCCCGACGCCCATCGGCTCGGCGAGGTCGGGGACGGCTGGCGGGTCGCCCAGACCACCCTCATGAACGAACGGGTGTCCATCGGCGGCGCCCGCGTCTCCCGCGAGGGCGGCATGATCGGGAAGCTCGCCACGACCTGGCGCGAACGTCCCGAACTGCGCACCCACGACCTGCACCGCCGCCTCCTCGACCTCTGGGTCGACGCGGAGGTCGCCAGGCTCACCGGCGAGCGCCTCCGGCAGCAGCTCGTCGCCGGACAGCCCGGCCCCGAGGGCAGCGCGATGAAGCTGGCCTTCGCCCGGCTCAACCAGGCCATCAGCGGCCTTGAGGTCGAACTACTCGGCGAAGAGGGCCTGTTGTACGGGGAGTGGGAGATGCGCCGCCCCGAACTGGTCGACTTCACCGGTCGTGACGCGGGGTACCGCTACCTGCGTTCCAAGGGCAATTCGATCGAGGGCGGGACGAGCGAGGTGCTCCTCAACATCGTCGCGGAGCGCGTGCTCGGCCTGCCCCCGGAGCCCCGCAACGACAAGGACGTCGCCTGGAAGGACCTCGCCCGATGAGCGAACAGCCGGACCTGCTCTACTCCGAGACCGAGGAAGACCTGCGGGCGGCCGTTCGGGCCCTGCTCGCCGACCGGGCCGGCCAGCGGGTGCTGCTCGACCGGATCGAGACGGACGATCCGTACGTTCCCGGTCTCTGGGGGACCCTCGCCGCGGACATGGGCGCCGCCGGACTGCTCGTCCCCGAGAAGCTCGGCGGCCAGGGCGCGAGTCACCGCGAGGCCGCCGTGGTCCTGGAGGAGTTGGGGCGCGCGGTGGTGCCGGTGCCGTACCTCACCAGCGCGGTGGTGGCCACCGAAGTGCTGCTCGGCCTCGCGGGGGAGGACGGCCCGGCGGCCGAGTTGCTCGCCGGACTCGCGGCCGGCCGTACGGTCGCGGTCCTCGCGGTGCCGCTGTCGACCGCGCCCGACGCGCGGCCGCCGCTCACGCCCACGGTCACCGGCGTCGCCGATGCCGCCGTCGCCGACGTCCTCCTCGTCCCGCGCGCCGACGGGTTGTACGCCGTGCCGGCCGCAGCGGCGGCCGTCGAACCGCTGACCCCGCTCGACCTCACCCGCCCGCTCGCCCGCGTCACCACGGCGCCCGGCAGCGGCGTCCTCCTCGCCGCTCCGGACGAGGCGCGTGCTGCGGTCCGTCGGGGACTGCTCGCGGGCGCCGGCCTCCTCGCCTCCGAACAGCTCGGGCTCGCCGAGTGGTGTCTGCAGGAGACCGTGCGGCACACCCGCGAGCGCCACCAGTTCAATCGGCCCGTCGGTTCCTTCCAGGCGCTGAAGCACCGCATGGCCCAGCTCTGGCTGGACCTCGTGGGAGCCCGGGCGGCGGCCCGCGCCGCCGCGGCGGCGCTCGCCACCGACGGCCCGGACGCCCCGCTCCTCGTGGCGGTCGCCCAGGCCTACTGCTCCCGGGTGGCGGTCCGTGCCGCCGAGGAGTGCGTACAGCTGCACGGCGGGATCGGCATGACCTGGGAACACGGCGCACACCTGGCACTGAAGCGGGCCAAGTCCGACCAGCTCGCGCTGGGTTCGGCAGGTCGACACCAGGACGTGGTCGCCGCCCTCATGGGCCTCCCGGCCCCGGCGTAGCGGAGCAGAAGGCTCCGGGCAAGGGGCCGCCATGCCTGCACCCCTCTCCGTGCTGTTTAATTGCGAGCTGTTCGCAATAGCATTCGATCTTCAAGAGGGGTGTGGGCACGATGGTCGCCCGATCCGTCCGTCGCGCGTCCGTCGCGACGCTCACCGGGGTGCTCGCCCTCGCCACGGCGGCCTGCACGAACCCGGGAGCCGCCACCGGCGCGCCCCGGGACTCCGCGGTCGTCGGCATCGCCCACGAGCCCGAGAGCCTCAGCCCCCTCCTCGGGTACGGCAAGGACGGCAACTCCAAGATCTTCGACGGGCTCCTCGCCTTCGACGAGCACATGGAGCTGGAGCCGGCCCTCGCCGTCGCGCTGCCCCGCATCAGCGACGGCGGCCTCACCTACACCTACACCCTCCGTGACGGGGTCTCCTTCAGCGACGGCGTCCCCTTCACCGCCGACGACGTCGTCTTCACGTACCGGACGATTCTCGATCCGAAGACGAACAACCCCTCCCGCTCCGAACTCGACGCCCTCCGGAGCGTCGAGGCGGTCGGCGACGACACCGTCGTCTTCCGGCTCAAGTACCCCTACGCGCCCTTCGCCGAGCGCACCGTCCACGCCATCGCCCCCGAGCACGTCGCCGCACGACAGGACGTCAACGCCGGTTCCTTCACCAGCAGGCCGATCGGCACCGGCCCCTACGTCCTCACCGGCTGGTCCCGCGGCGAGAAGCTCACCTTCACGGCCAACCCCGCGTACTGGGGCGGCGCCCCACGGGTCAAGAAGTTCACCATGGCGATCGTCAAGGACGACGACGTCCGGGCCACCCGCCTGCGCGCCGGCGACCTCGACGGCGCCGTCCTGCCCCCCAACCTCGCCGCCGCCTTCGCGCACGACGGGAGCAAGAAGACCTGGACGGCGAAGACCTTCGACTACCGCACGGTCACGCTCCCCACGCACCACCGGGTCACCGGCGACACCGCGGTCCGCCGCGCCCTCGACCTCGCCGTCGACCGGCAGGCCATGGTCGACAAGATCCTCGACGGTGCGGGGGAGCCCGCCTACGGGCCCGTTCCCACCGACAGCCCCTGGTTCGCGAAGGGCACCGAACGGCGCCACGACCCCGCCGGCGCACGAAGGATCCTCGACGCGGCCGGCTGGAAGCCGGGGCCCGACGGCATCCGGGTCAGGAACGGCGTCCGTGCGGCCTTCCCCCTCTGGTACCCCTCCGGTGACAAGCTCCGTCAGGACCACGCCCTCGCCTACGCGTCCGACGCGAAGGAGATCGGCATCGACATCACCACCCGGGCGGGCACCTGGGAGGTCATCGAGCCCCGGATGAAGACGGACGCCGTCCTCGCGGGCGGCGGCTCGCCCGGCGACCCCGACTTCGACCAGTACCTGCTCCTGAAGTCCACCCTCGGTGGCGAGGGCTTCAACAACATGGCCCGGTACGCCAACGAGACCGTCGACCGGGCCCTGGAGGACGGTCGCCGCAGCAACGACCCCGGCGAGCGGCGCGCCGCCTACGACACCGTCCAGCGCGAACTGGCGAAGGACCCCGGTTACACCTTCCTCACCCACATCGACCACCTGTACGTCCTGGACGACCGCTGGGAAGGCCTCACCACCCAGACCGAACCCCACGACCACGGCCTCGCCTCCGGACCCTGGTGGAACGTCGAGGCCTGGGCGCCCAAGGAGGCCGCCAGGTGAGCCGCCGCTTTCCCCGGAGAGCCGTGGCGCGCATGGCGGGACGGCGCGCCCTGGCCGCCGTCCCCGTCCTCCTCGCCGTCACCCTCGCGGTGTTCGCCCTCGCCGCCGTCTCCCCCTTCGACCCCGTCAAGGCCTACGCCGGCACTGCCGGACTCACCGCCTCGCAGGAGAACCTCGACCAGCTCCGCGCCAACCTCGGCGCCGACCGTCCCTTCCCCACCCGCTGGTGGGACTGGCTGACCTCGGCCCTCACCGGTGACCTCGGGGACTCCGCCGTACTGCGCCGGCCCGTCGCCGAGGTCATCGGCGAGCGCCTCGGGTGGTCCGCCCTCCTCGCCGCCACCGCCTTCGCCCTCGCCCTCGTCCTCGGCACCGTCCTCGGGATCCTCGCCGGCCGGCGCCGCGGCGGCCTCCTCGACCGGGCCGTCACCCCCCTCGCGTACATCCTGGAGGCCGCCCCCGCCTTCTGGATCGGCCTCCTCGCCATCTGGTTCTTCGCCCTGGAGCTCGGCGTCCTGCCCGCCGGCGGCCTCACCGACACCGCGAGCGACACCGTCACCGCCGACCAGGTCGCCCGCCACCTCGTCCTGCCCGCATCGGTCCTCGGGGCCTCCCAACTGCCCTGGTTCTTCCTGTACGTCCGCCAGGGCGTCGGCGAGGCCCTCGACGAGGACCCCGTGCGGGGCGCCCGAGCCCGCGGCCTGAGCGAGTCCACCGTGCTCACCGGCCACGCCCTCCGCTCCGGCATGCTCCCCGTGCTCACCCTCATCGGATCCCGCGTCCCCGAGCTCATCACCGGCGCGCTCCTCGTGGAGACCGTCTTCAGCTGGCCCGGCATCGCCGCCGCGACCGTCACGGCCGCCACCTCCGTCGACTTCCCGCTGCTCGCCGCGCTCACCGTGCTCGCCACGGTCGCCGTGCTGCTCGGCAACCTCCTCTCCGACCTGCTGTACGGGCTCGCCGATCCGAGGGTGGGCTTCGATGGCTGACCCCCGGTCCCACCGCCTCCGGCTGTGGAGCTCCGCACTCACGGTCGGCGTCGTCCTGCTCGTCGTCCTCCTGGTGCCACCGCTCGCCCACTTCGACGAACAGACCGTGGACCTCTCCCGCACACTCCTGTCCCCCTCGTGGGAGCACCCCTTCGGCACCGACGACCTCGGCCGCGACCTGTTCCTGCGCTGCGTCCACGGCCTGCGGATCTCGCTCCTGGTCGGACTCGTCGCCGCCCTGGTGGCCACGGTCGTCGGCACCGCCGTCGGCGCCGCGGCAGGGGCGCTCGGCGGCTGGTGCGACCGTGTCCTCATGCGCCTCGTCGACGTCTTCTCCTCCGTGCCGCACCTGCTGCTCGGCATCTTCGTCGTCGCGCTCTTCAGCCCTGGGGTCTGGCCCGTCATCGCCTCCGTCGCCGTCACCCACTGGCTTTCCACCGCCAGGATCGTCCGCTCCGAGGTCCTCTCGCTGCGCGGCCGGCCCTTCGTGGACGCCGCGATCTCCGGCGGCGCCGGCCGGTGGCGGGTGGCGGTCCGGCACCTGTTGCCCGCCGTCCTGCCCCAGGCCGTCCTCTCCGCGGTCCTGATGGTCCCGCACGCCATGTGGCACGAGTCCGCGCTCTCCTTCCTCGGCCTCGGCCTCCCCAGCCACCGCGCCGGTCTCGGCAACCTCGTGCAGAACGCCCGTTCCGCGCTCCTCGCCGGAGCCTGGTGGCCCACCCTCTTCCCCGGCCTGCTGCTCATCGCGGCGACCCTCGCCGTCGCCGGGCTCGCAGGCGTCTGGCGCGACCGACTGGGCCCGCGCCGCCGATCGGAGCTGATGTCGTGAAGGCCGAGCGCCTCCTCCGCGCGCTGGAGGCGGTGACCGCCGAGCGGGCCGAGGACGCCGTCCTCAGCGTGCGGGGCCTCACCGTCCGCTTCCGACTGCGCGGCGGTCGGACCGCCACCGCCGTCAGCGACGCCGACTTCGACCTGGCGCCGGGGGAGTGCCTCGCCCTCGTCGGCGAGTCCGGCTGCGGCAAGTCCGTCCTCGCCTCCGCCCTCCTCGGCCTGCTTCCCGGTAACGCCGAGACCTCCGGCACGGCGCACCTCGACGGCGAGGACCTGCTCGCCGCGGACGAGAGGACCCTTGCCCGCACGGTACGGGGCCGGCTCGTCGGCCTCGTACCCCAGAGCCCCGCCGCCCACCTCACGCCCGTGCGCACCGTGCGCGCACACGTGGAGGAGACCGTCCGGGCGCTCACCGCCGTCCCCCGTCGGGCACGGCGAGAGGCCGCCGAAGCAGCCGCGGAGCGGGCGGCCTTCCCGAGCGATCACCTCGACCGGTATCCGCACGAACTCTCCGGCGGCCTCGCCCAGCGGGCCGCCACCGCCCTTGCGCTCATCGGCCGTGCCCGTCTGTTGCTCGCCGACGAACCGACCACGGGGCTCGACCGCGACCTCGTCGACCGCACCGTCGACGAACTGCGCCGGCACGCCGACGAAGGGCGTGCCCTGCTCCTCATCACCCACGACCTGGCCGCCGCCGAGCGCATCGCCGACCGCGTCGCCGTCATGTACGCGGGTCGACTCGTCGAAGTCGCCCCCGCCCACCGCTTCTTCGGCCCGACCGGGCCGCGCCACCCCTACGCCCGCGGGCTCCTCGACGCCCTGCCCGAACGGGCCTTCACCCCGCTCCCCGGCCTGCCGCCGGAACTCTCCGACCTGCCCGCGGGGTGTGCCTTCGCCCCGCGCTGCCCCCGGGTCACCCCCCTCTGCGCCACCCGCCCCGAGCCCCGGGCCGGTGTGGCCTGCCACCACCCGGAGCAGCCCCGTGCTTGAACTCCAGTCCATCACCGCCGGGTACGAGCGCGAGGTCCCCGTCTTCCGGGAGGCATCCCTCACCATCGCCCCCGGCGAAGCCGTCGGACTCCTCGGTCCCAGCGGTTGCGGCAAGTCCACCCTCGCCCGGGTCGCCGCCCTCCTGCACCGCCCCGACGCCGGCCGGCTCCTCCTCGACGGCGTCGAGGTGCGGGCCTGGCGCCACCGCGCCCCGCGCGAGCAGCGCACGGCCGTCGGCGTCGTCTTCCAGCAGCCGCGCACGGCCGCCGATCCCCGTCTCACCCTCGCCGAACTGATCGCCGAACCGCTGCGCGCCACCGGCCGCCGTGCCGAGGCGCCGGCCCGGGTCGGCGCCCTGGCTCCGGCCGTCGGCCTCACCTCCGACCTGCTCGACCGCCGACCGCACGAGGTCAGCGACGGGCAACTCCAACGGGCCTGTCTGGCCCGCGCACTGAGCCTGAGGCCGCGCTGGCTGATCTGTGACGAGATGACGGCGATGCTCGACGCCTCCACGACGGCGTCCCTGGTGGCCGTGGTCGAGGGCTACCGCGCCGACACGGGGGCCGGTCTCCTCGCCGTCGGCCACGACCGCGTCCTCTTGGAACGCTGGTGCGACCGCACGGTGCAGTGGCGGGACTGCCTGTCCGCCGGATCCTGAGCGAATCTCACCCGTATGGCCGTCATGCCGTACGCCCGGACGGACCGTACATTCCGCCACACTGTCCGCCGAACGCCGCAATTCCGGTGCGGCGACGGAGGGACGTGAGAGCAATGGCCGTTTCGATTTCTGTCCTGGTGCTCCTCTTGGTGCTGGCCGTGATCTTCCTGCGGAGCGGCGGTCTGAAGTTCACCCACGCCCTCGTCTGCGCCCTGCTGGGCTTCTTCCTCGCCGGCACCAGCATGGCGCCCACCATCCACAACGGCGTGGCCGCCACCGCGAACGTGGTCTCCAGCCTCAACCCGTGATCGCCGTGATCCGCCCGTGGAGGGCGGGTGCTTCCGGGCGCACTTCGCGCGCTCGGTTCCAGCACCCACCGCCGGCACGGCACGCGGACGGGGCCCGAGGGGGACTCCGCACCGCACCGCTCACGCGAACTCGGGCATGTCCCCGACGGTCGTCCTGACGTCGATCACGGCGAAGGCGGCACCCTGGGGGTCCACGATCGCCGCGAACCGGCCGAAGGGGCTGTCCATCGGGCCGAAGACCTTCCGGCCGCCCAGGCGTCCGGCCGCCTCGACCGCCTTGTCGCAGTTGTCGACGGCGAAGTACACCTGGATGTACGGGGGGACCTCCGGCGGGAAGTCCGCCGCGGTCATGGCCATCCGGCCGAGCACCGGCTGCGAGCCACCGAGGTCGAAGGCCTTGTAGTCCATCTGCTCGTCCTGCATCTTCTTGGAGCCGTAGCCGAAGACCTCGGTGAAGAACGCATCGGTCCGGTCGGGCTCCCGGGTGAAGACGTCGGCCCAGACGAAGGAGCCGGTCTCGCCTTCCCGTTCGAAGCCCTCGTGGGTCCCCGCCTGCCAGAGGCCGAAGGAGACGCCCGAGGGGTCCCGTGCGATGCACATCGAGCCGAAGTCGCCGACCTGCATCGGCTCCATCAGGACGGTGCCGCCCGCGCCCCGGACCTTCTCCGCCGTCGCCGCGACGTCGGCCGAGGCGAAGTAGAGGCACCAGGCGGACTGCGGCTCCCCGTCCTGGCCCGGCATCGGCGGAACGATGGCCGCGACCGCCTTGCCGTTCTTGTACGCCTGGGTGTAGTTGCCGAATTCCGAGGAGGACTCGCCGAAGGTCCAGCCGAGCACGTCGTCGTAGAACGTCTTGGCGCCCTCGACGTCGGTGAACATCGCGTCGGTCCAGACCGGTGTGCCTTCGGGTCGTACGGCCATGACGATGACTCCCGCTTCCGATTCGATGACGTGTTCCACTGATCACGCTAGCCACGCTCACCGGGACCCGCGCGGTGACGCACCGGCGCCGATCCGGTCAGCCCGGAAGCCGGCCCAGCGCGTAGCGGTGGAACGGTCCGCCGGGGAGCGGGAGGTCGGGGCGCCACATCCGCAGCACCTGCGCGGACGGCAGGAACAAGGCCTCCGGCAGGCGGCCCGGTTCCGTCCACTCCCAGCGCTCGATCTTGTCCGGTTCGGCCACGGTGGGGGTGCCCCGGAAGCCGCGCACGGTCGTTGCCGCGGTCATCCGGGTCAGCTCCGAGGAGGTGATCGTGTCCATGATCAAACCGAGCACCTCCACCTCGGCCGCGTCGGCGAGGAGCGTCGTCTCCTCGGCCAGCTCGCGCACCGCCGCGGCCTCGATGGACTCACCCGGCTCGACGCCCCCGCCGGGAAGCTCCCACACCCCCGAACGGTCCAGGCCGAGGAGGACCCGGCCGCGGTCGTCGACGACCACGACCCCCGCGCCGAGGGCGGCCCCCGGGGACGGGGGGCGGACGTTACGGCGGGCGGTGGCGGCGTGTTCTGCGGTCGTCATGCCCCTTGTGTAGCAGGCCGCTCTGACACCCGCCCCTGACGTCCTGCGGAAAAACCGAACAAACCCTTGAAATGTGCGGAAAAGGGAGGAGACTCGTCCTTACACCGGACAACCGGAGAGAGCCGCACTCGCCGACGGAGACGTCCGAAGGCCCGCGTGACCCTGTTCTCGGCTCTGGCCAGGCCCCCGGCGGGGCCGGTCGGGCACGGAGCCGTCGGCGACGGCCGACGACCGCGCGAACCGACCCGGACCGCCGGGGACTGTCATGATCAGGACTCCCCGGGCGGCACCACCGCCACCGGGCAGTGCGCGTGGTGCAGCACCGCGTGCGCCACGGAACCGATGAGCAGCGACCCCAAGTGGTGCCGGTGGTGCCGACCCACCACCAGCAGCCCCGCATCCTGTGAGCCCGTGACGAGCCGCCCGGCCGCGTCCCCCGGCACCACCACCGGAACCAGTTCCACCCCCGGCCACCGCGCGACGAACGGTCGCAACCGTTCCTCCTGCTCCCGCTCGGCCTCCGACACCAGCGCCTTCGCGTCGTCCGCCAGGGGGAGCGGTGGGGGCACCTGGAGCGCCGGCGAGGGCACGGCGAGCAGCGCACCCTGCGGCGGCGGCAACCGGAACGAGGTCACGGCCTCCAGGGGCACGCCCCGGTGGTGCGCCGCCTCGAAGGCGAAGTCCACCACCCCGTCCGCGGTCTCCTCCGGATGGAGTCCGAGCAGCACCCGTCCCGCCTCCGTCCCGCCCTTCAGGGAAGCGGCCCGTGCCTCGTGCGGGACGACGACCAGCGGGCAGGGAGCCGTCATGGCCAAGGTGCGACTGGTCGAGCCGAGGAGCAGGCTGCTGAAGCCCCCGTGTCCCCGGGACCCGGTGACCAGGAGCCGTGCGTCCCGCGCCGCCGCCGGAAGCGCGTCGGTCACGGCTCCGTCCAAGGAGTCGTACCGCACCGGGACCCGGTGGCCCCGCTCCTCGACCACCGTCCGTGCGGTCCGCGCGACCGTGTCGGGAAGCTCCGGCGTCGCGCCGAGGGAGGCGATGCGGGCGGCACCGAGCTGGAGCGCCTCCGACCGGACGTGCGCCACGATCAGGGGCGCGCCCACGTCCTCCGCAGCGCCCAGGGCCCACTCCAGGGCCCGCAGGCTGTGCTCGGATCCGTCCACGCCGACGACGACCGGCGGCTCGTACGCGGTGCTGGTCTCACTCATGGGGGAATGACTCCCGCACCCGGGAGAACGCCACGCCGGGCCGGACCGAAGCAGTTCGGTCCGGCCCGGCGCGGGGAAACGATCAGGCGTCCTGCTGGCTGCGCGCCCGCTCCTCGTTGCGCTCCTTGATCCGGACGTTCTCCTTGCGGACCTCCACCTGGGTGGCCCGCTCCTTCTGGAGCCACTCGGGGAGTTCCTGCTTGAGGGCGTCGATCTGCTCGGTGGTGAGCGGTTCGGTGATGCCGCCCCGGGCGAGGCCGGCGATGGAAACGCCCAGCTTCGACGCGACCACCGGTCGGGGGTGCGGGCCGTTCTTGCGCAGCTCTTGGAGCCAGGCAGGAGGGTTGGCCTGGAGCTCGTTCAGCTCGGTGCGCGAGACGACACCCTCCTGGAACTCTGCGGGGGTGGCCTCGAGGTACACACCCAGCTTCTTCGCCGCGGTCGCGGGCTTCATCGTCTGGGTGCTCTGGTGCGACGTCATGGGTCAAGGGTATCGAGCGCACGGGCGAGCTCCGACCAGGGCGGCTACCGGTAACCTGGCGGGGTGACAGGCACGGACGCTTCTTCCTCGGACTCCCGCACGGATTCCCCCGCGAACACCCCCGCGAACACCCCCGCGGACCCTCCTGCGGACACCCCTTCGTTCCGGCTCGCGTACGTCCCGGGAGTGACGCCCTCGAAGTGGGTCCGGATCTGGAACGAGCGCCTGCCCGACGTTCCGCTCACCCTCCACGCCGTGACGCCTGCCGAGGCCTTCGGGATGCTCCGGGAGGGAGCGGCCGACGCGGGCCTCCTCCGGCTTCCCGTGGACGGGGACGACCTCAGCGCCATCCCGCTCTACACGGAGACGACCGTCGTCGTCTTTCCCAAGGACCACCTGTTCGCTGCGGCGGAGGAAGTGACGGCGGAGGACCTCGCGGACGAGCTCGTCCTGCACCCCCTCGACGACACCCTCGGCTGGGACCGGCCGCCGGGCCGCCCCGCCCTGCAGCGCCCCGGGACGACCGCCGACGCGATCGAGCTGGTCGCGGCGGGAGTCGGCGTGCTCGCCGTCCCGCAGTCCCTCGCGCGCCTGCACCACCGCAAGGACCTGACCTACCGGACCCTCGTCGACGTCCCGCAGTCACGCGTGGCGCTGTCCTGGCCGGCCGCCGACGAGGCCCCCGACTTGGTGGAGGAGTTCATCGGCATCGTGCGGGGCCGCACGGTGAACAGCACCCGGGGCCGCCGCGCCGAGGAGAAGAAGGGGCAGAAGCAGCCCAGGGAGCAGAAGTCCGCCAAGCCGCCGCGGTCGGGGAAGCCGGGCGGCGGCTCCCGTACCGGAGGGAAGCCCGCACCCTCCCGCAAGGGCACCGGTGGCGCGGGGCGCGGCCGTGCCGGCAAGCCCCGGCGGGGACGCGGCTGACCCTCCGGGTGTCCGCACGGCGGACGCGCGCCACCGATCCGCACCTGCCTCGGCATACTGACCGCTCCTGATCGTCCAGATCGTGCAGGAGGAGCTTTGGCCGCCAGTTTCAGGACCGTCGTCGAGGTGGGACCGGACCACCTCGAACAGGCCCGGTCGATCGACCGGGTGTTCCAGGAGGCGATCGCCCCGGCGACCGTCAACTTCGATTTCGAGGCGATCCGGGAGGCCGCCTCGGCCGTCCCGGACAGCGATGTGGTGCGGATGGTCCGGGGGTGGGGCCTCCAGGAACACGCCCCCGTCCTCGTGATGGTCCTCTCCCTCAAGGAGGCCGTCCGCCAGGCACTGCCCGCGGAGTGCGCGGAGGCCGGGTTCTGGGCCACCGTCGAGCAGGAGCTCGTCCGGGCCTTCACCGGCCTCACCGGCCGACAGGGGGAACCCGGACTCTCCTTCTACGAAGAGTCCGAGGACCGCACCCGCTTCTACCGGGACCTGTTCTTCGCCCTCCAGGACGAGGAGACCGGGGAGCACCTGTACGCCCTGGCCTTCTGCGTCGACGTGACCGTCGAGCTGCCGAAGGCCGAGGTGCTCGCGCTCGAACTGACCGACGTCGTGCCGTTCGCGGTGCGGCTCAACGCGATCGTGCTCCGCCAGGCCCTGAGCGTCTCCGTCTGACCGGAGCGGCCCGTTCGCACCGGCCCGCCGTCCCGGGCCGGACCCCAGCGGTCCCGCCGTTCCTGCTCAGCCCGACAGTCGCAGCCGCCCGCCGCCCGCCGCCGCGACCAGCTCCGGCACCGTGGCGAGCTTCACCCGGGGGCGCCCCGCCTTCCGGCCCCGCGCCCGTTCGACCCGCTCGATCGACGCCAGGCCGCGTGCGTCGACGAGCCCCCGCCCGACCCGCTGCCGAAGAAGCCGCCGGAAGTCCCGGGAGGTCCCCGTGGGCGCCGGCAGCCTCCCGGCGACCGCATCCGAGAGCAGCGTTCCGACCGTCTCCTCCGCGCACGACCGGTTGGCTCCGATGCCGCCCGAAGGGCCGCGCTTGATCCAGCCGACGACGTAGTTGCCGGGTGCCCCGGCCACCCGCCCGGCCGCGTGCGGCACGGTGCCGGTCGACTCCTCGAACGGCAGCCCCGCCAACGGCAGGCCCCGGTAACCGACGGCCCGCACCAGCAGCCCCGTACCGATCTCGCGGCCGGCGGTCGCCCCCTCCTCCGTCACCCGGACCGCCCGTACGGCGTCGTCGCCGAGCGCCTCGACCGGGGCGGAGTGGAAGCGGAGCACGATCCGGCGCCGGTCCCGCGGCGGGGCCGCAGTCCAGTCCACGGCCTCCCGCTCCAGGCCCCGGAGGAGCGCCGCCTTCGCGCGCGGCCCCGCCGCGTCGATCGCCGCGCCCGTACGGGGGTCCGCGTCGTCGACGACCAGGTCGACCCCGGGCAGGTGCTTCAGGGCGAGGAGTTCGGAGGTGGTGTACGCGGCGTCCTCGGGGCCCCGGCGGCCGAGCAGCACCACCTCGCGGACCCGCGCGTCGCGCAGGGCGGCGAGGGCGTGGTCGGCGATGTCCGTGCGGGCGAGGTCCTCGGGATCCATCACGAGGACGCGGGCGACGTCGAGGGCGACGTTGCCGTTGCCCACCACGACGACCCGTTCGGTGGGGAACCGAACGGCGTCCGCCTCCGTCTCCGGGTGCGCGTTGTACCAGGAGACGACGGAGGTCGCCGAGACGCTGCCCGGCAGGTCCTCGCCGGGGATGCCGAGCCGTCGGTCGGAGGACGCGCCCACTGCGTAGACCACCGCGTGGTGGTGGGCGGCGAGCTCCTCGGGGGTGACGTCCCGGCCGACCTCGACCCCGAGGCGCACCTGGACCCGGGGGTGGCCGTGGAAGCGGGCGAAGGCCTCCCCGGCTCCCTTGGTCGCCGGGTGGTCCGGTGCCACGCCGTAGCGGACCAGTCCGCCGGCGACCGGCAGCCGGTCGATCAGCGTCACCTCGGCATTGGTGTGCAGCAGGAGGTCTTCGGCGGCGTACATGCCGGCCGGTCCGGTGCCGACGACCGCGACCCGGATCGGTGCGAAGTCGGCGGGGATCGAGCGGTCGAAGGCCGGCTCGCCCCAGGCGTGGAAGTTGGGCGAGGCCAGGACCGGGGCGGGCGTGCGGTCCGCGTAGTAGGAGGCGTTGACGGCCTCGTACTCGCGCAGGCGACCGGTGAGGCGGTCGGCGGGGAAGATCGCGTCGACGGGGCAGGCATCGGCGCAGGCGCCGCAGTCGATGCAGCTCTTCGGATCGATGTAGAGCATCTCCGTGGTGCCGAAGTCCGGTTCGTCCGGCGTCGGGTGGATGCAGTTGACCGGGCAGACGGCGATGCAGGTGGCGTCGTTGCAGCAGGTCTGGGTGATGGCGTAGGTCATGTCGTCGGCTCAGCTCGGATCTTCGGGAGGGGATCAGATGAGGTTCGCGCGCTTGTAGAAGAAGAGCGCGGGCCGGGTCAGGAGACGGGCCGAGGCGAGGAATTCCATGAGACCGGCGCAACTGGCCCGCATCTGTGCCTTGTAGTGCTCGTTGGCAGCCGCTTCGCGGCGGGCGCGCACCGGGTCCAGGCCGGCCCGTGCGTACACCTCGGGGCTGACCAGGCTGGTGACGATGTAGTACGAGGCGATCGCGATGACCAGGGCGTGGAAGTGACGGCGCGCCGGGCCCGCGTGCGCCAGGTGGCGGCGGGTCTCGTCCCGGGCGAACTTCATGTGCCGGGACTCCTCGACGACGTGGATGTTGTTGATGGTGCGGACGAAGGGGACGACCCGCTCGTCGCGCATCCAGTCGCGCTGCATGACGTCGAGGACCTCTTCGGCGACCAGGATGCCGGCGTAGGCGGCCTCCCCGAAGCCGACGGTCTTGAAGGCCCGGCCCAGTTCGAGTACCGCGCGCTTGGGGCGGTAGGCGGGCGCGCCGAGCTTCTGGGCGCCGCGGGCGAACATGATGGAGTGTCGGCACTCGTCCGCGATCTCGGTGAGGGCCCATTGGAACCGCGGGTCGGTGGGGTCCTTGGCGTACATGTCGCGCAGCACCATCTGCTGGAGGATCATCTCGAACCAGATGCCGGTGCTGGCCACCGACGCGGACTCCTGGCGGGTCAGCTCCTTGCGCTGCTCCTCGGTCATCTCGTTCCAGTAGGCCGTCCCGTACAGGCTGTTCCACTCCGGGCTCTGACCGTGGAAGTCCTTGTCGAGGGGGGTGTCCCAGTCGACCTCGACGGCGGGGTCGTACGAGAGCTTGGCGGCCGACAGGAGCAGCCGCGCGGCGACGTCGTGGTCTTCGTTGTCCGGGCGAACGGTGCTGCTTGCCATGGTGCGGCTCCTTGGGTCGCGCGTGCGGCTCGGGCTCTTGTTAGACATCGCGTCTAGCAAGCTTGTTAGACGGAACGTATAGCAAGCTCCCGGGGGAGGCCTACCCCTCGGTACGGACTTTTTCTCCCGGACCCGCAGCGGACGCGCGAACGGGGCCGGAGCCCTGGTGGCTCCGGCCCCGTCTCAGGGGTCACGCGATGCGGAAGGTGCTTATGAGAAGGTCAGGTTCCAGGCGTCGATCCGGCCCGTGTCCTGCCTCGCGTTGTCGTTCACGCGGAGCTTCCAGGTGCCGTTCGCGACCTCCGACGAGGCGTTGACCGTGTACGTCTGGACGATGTCGTCCGCGCTGCCGCCCGAGCGGTTGTGCAAGGTGTACGCGGTGCCGTCCGGAGCCACCAGGTCGACCTTCAGGTCACCGATGTAGGTGTGCTTGATGTCGACGCCGACCTTGAGGTCGGCCGGGGCGTTGCCCGCCACGCCGCTCACCGTGATCGCGCTCTCGACCGTGGTGTTGTCGTAGATCGCGACGTCCGTCAGGTTCTCGAAGTAGCTCCCGGCGGGCGGGGTGAAGCCGCCGACGGCCTTCAGGGCGTCGACCGCGCCTTCGCCGAAGAAGCCGTTCTTGGTCGTGGTGCCCGTGCAGCGGGAGTCCGAGGGGCACGCCCGGTCGGTGGCCTGCGCAGCGAGCTGGTCGCGGATCTGCGCCGGGGTGAAGGTCGGGTTCACGCTGGCGATCAGGGCGGCGACGCCGGCCACGTGCGGGGAGGCCATCGAAGTGCCGCTCTTGCTGCCGTACTTGCCGCCCGGGAGCGTGGAGTACACCTGGGTGGATCCGTCGCCGCCCGGCGCGGCGATGTCGATGACGCCGTTGCCGAAGTTCGAGTACGAGGCCTTGGCGCCGCCGCTGGCCTGTGCGGCGACCGTGACGACGCCCGGCAGCTCGGTCGGGATGTCGATGCAGGCGTTGGTGAGGGTGCGGGTGACCGGGGTCGAGTCGTTGGGGCTCTCGGAGTCGGTCGTCTTGTTCGCCAGGTCGTAGTTGGAGTTGCCGGCGGCGGCCACCTGGAGCGAACCCTTGCCCTCGGCATACTCCTGGGCCCGGCGGACGCCCTCGATGATGGCGGCCTGGTCCAGGTTGTCCGGGCAGTTGAACTGCCACGGGTCCGTGTAGTAGCTGTTGTTGGTGACCTTGAAGCCGTGGTCACCGGCCCACATGAAGCCGCAGATGGTGTTCTCCGCGAAGAACAGGCTGCTGTTCGGCTCGGCGATGCGGACCGAGGAGATCTTCACGCCCGGAGCGACTCCGACGACGCCCTTGCCGTTCTTCGCCGCCGCGATCGTGCCCGCGACGTGCGTGCCGTGGGTGCCGACGTCGCGCCACGCGCCCGTACGGGTGTCCGCCTTGCCGTAGGCGCAGGAGGCGGAGTCGACGGCGTTGAAGTTGGGTGCGATGTCCTGGTGTTGGTCGTCCACGCCGGTGTCGAGGACGCCGACCTTCACCGACGACGAACCGGTGGTGACCGCCCAGGCCTGGTCGGCCTTGATCTGGGTCATGTCCCAGCGGTTGGACTCGGTCAGCGTGGTCGTGGACTGCGCCGGATTGGCCGGGAGCGCCGGGTTGTAGGCGTCGGCGGGGACGTCGGACGTCCGGGTCGCGCCGACCTGCTGGACACCGCTGACCGTCCGCATCGAGGCGGCGAACGAACCGGACGTCGAGTGCGCCACGATCACGCCGATCGCGTCATAGGTCGCGAAGACCGAACCGCCGTTGCCCGCCACGGCGCTGCTGACGGCCGAGGTTCCGCCGGGAGCGGTGATCACCAGGTACGCGCGGGTGCCGGCGGCCCAGGCGGTCTGCGCCGCGGGCTTGGCGGCGGCCGTGCCGGCTGCCGGTGCGGCGGTGTTCGTCGTCACCGTCGTCGCCCCCGCCGAAGTGACCGCGACGGGCGCGGTGTCCGACGGTGCTGCATGGGCGAATCCGCCGGGGCCGGCGAGCGCCATGGTCGTCCCGAGGGCCGTCACGGCGAGGGTCGAGGTCATCGACCGGGTGGATATGAGGGAAAACAATGCGTCCTCCGATGGCCCGGTGACGTGTGTGACGCCTGCCGGGCCCTGTGATGTGTGGGGTGGAGGCAAGATCCCAGACTCGTCGTGCGGAGGGAAGTGTTCTGTCCGAAAAGCCTGTTCATGTGATGCACTGTTGATCTTTTCGGGTCGAGAAGGTGAACGGATTGGTGATTCGTCCCGTTCGTTCTCGCCCTGCTCCGGGTGCTGTTCGGACGGACGGCGCTTCGGCATAAGGGGTGTTCGCGTCCTTCGGGCGCCCCCCTGCGGGCGCGGGGCCGCCCGCGTCGGCCGGTCGGGGTCCTCCGGGCGCGGCGCTTGCCGCGGGAGTCGGTGGGAGCGGTCGGGTGCGTCCGTACGGGAGCCGCTTCCCGAAGTGCCTTGCCCGCGAACCGAAGCGCCTCGCTCCGAAAGCGGGTCGTCACCGCCGAAGCCGGTGGGGCGGACGTCCGTCGAAGGGGCGTCTACGATCGGGCCGTCGTGTGCGTGATCGACGTCGAAGGGTTTCCCGTGAAGCTGCCCGGTCCGCTGCACGTCCTCAACGAAGGCCTGGCGTTCGTGCTGGAACTCGCCGCCCTGGCCGTCCTGGCCTGGTGGGGGTGGAGCGTCCCGGAGGGCCTGCCGCTCCGACTGTCGTCGGCGTTCGCCGCGCCGGCGGCGGCGGCCTTCCTCTGGGGCCTGTTCGCCTCGCCCAAGGCCCGGTTCGCCTTGCCCCTTGCGGGGGTCCTGGCAGTGAAGGCCCTGGTCTTCGGCGCGGCGGCGGTCGCGCTCCACGGGCTGGGTCGGCCGGAGTGGGCCGTCGCCTTCGCCGTCGTGGCGCTCCTCAACACCGCCCTGGCGTCGGTGGACCGTCGGGCCGCGATGCACCGCGGTGGCTGAGCGCGGCCCCGGTCGGGGAGCCGGCCTTCGGGGCGGTCGGCAGGGGGCTTCGGGTGGCGGGCTTGGGTGCCGTGGTCGTCCTCTGTCGGGCGGAGCTCAAGGGCGCGGCCAGGGGCGGCCTTCGAGGCGCTCGATGTCCCGGTTGAAGCGTTCCAGGTAGCCGGCGAAGCGGTCCACGTCCTCGGGTGACCAGTCTTCCATCACCCGCTCCAGGCCCTCGATGTTCGCGTTCCGGTCGGCCTGGAGGCGGCGTTCTCCCTCCTTCGTGATCCGGAACTTGCGGGCGATGCCGCCGTCCGGGTCCGGAATGCGTTCCACGACTCCGGAGCGGAGCATCGCGGCCGTCTGCCGGTTGAGGGTGGAGGCGTCGAGGCCGAAGGCCTCGCTGAGTTGCCCGATGGACATCGGACCGTGCATGCGGATGCGGCTCAGCAGGACGTAGGCGCTGCGGTCCAGGTTGCCGCCGGCCGCGCGCGAGCGCGCCGCGTAGAGGTGGGAGTGCCGGCCGAGCAGCATGGTCTCGAACTCGACCAGATGGGTGGGCTTGTCCACGGGCTTGTCCATGGCGCCATTCTCTCCCGCGATCCGTACATGTGCATCATGCACGGCTTGTGTATGAGGCTATTAATATGCATGATGCACAAACATGATGGCGTCACCCCGAAGGACCGAGGAGAACACGTGGACGGCTCCCCCACCGATGCCCGACCCGGAGGCGTGGTCGGCGTCCTCGCGCTCGCCGGCATCGTCGCCGCGCTCATGCAGACCCTGGTGGTACCGCTCATCGGCGACTTGCCGAAGCTCCTCGGCACCCGTGCCGCCGATGCCTCCTGGGTGATCACCGCCACTCTGCTCGCGGGAGCGGTCGCCACCCCCGTTGCCGGCCGGCTCGGGGACATGCTCGGCAAGCGGCGGGTCCTGCTCGCCTCCGTGGTCCCCCTCGTCCTCGGCTCGATCGTCTGCGCCCTCGCCTCCTCGGTCACCCCGATGGTCATCGGTCGTGGACTCCAAGGCCTCGGCATGGGGGTCGTGCCGCTCGGCATCAGCCTGCTCCGCGACGTCCTGCCGCCCGAGAAGCTGGGTGGCTCCATCGCCCTGATGAGCGCTTCCATGGGGGTCGGCGGAGCGCTCGGCCTCCCCTTCTCCGCCGCCGTTGCCGAACACGCCAGTTGGCGCGTGCTGTTCTGGGTCGCTGCCGGACTGAGCCTCCTCGTCGGGGTTCTGATCGGGCGCGTCGTCCCTGCCGGGCGGCAGGACGCCGTTCCCGGCCGCTTCGACCTGCCGGGCGCCCTCGGCCTCGGCATCGGGCTCGTCTCCCTGTTGCTCGCCGTCTCCAAGGGAGCGGCCTGGGGCTGGGGCAGCAGCACCACCCTCGGGCTGTTCGCCGCGGCGGTCGTCGTCCTGCTGGCCTGGGGCATCTGGGAGCTGCGCATCGCCGACCCGCTCGTCGACCTGCGCATCACCGCCCGTCCGGTCGTCCTGATGACGAACGTGGCCTCGGTCCTGGTCGGATTCGCCCTGTACGCGCAGTCGCTGGTCGTTCCCCAGCTGTTCCAGTTGCCCGAGGCGACCGGCTACGGGCTCGGACAGTCGATGATGGCCATGGGGCTCTGGATGGCCCCGGCCGGCCTGATGATGATGCTCCTGGCCCCCCTCGGGGCCAAGCTCTCGGCTGCCCGCGGCCCCAAGACCACGCTCTCCGTCGGTGCGCTCGTCATCTCCGCCGGATACGGTTCCTCCCTCGCCCTGATGGGTTCCACCTGGGGCCTGTTGGTCGTCACCCTCATCTGCAACACCGGAGTCGGACTCGCCTACGGCGCCATGCCCGCCCTCATCATGGGGGCGGTCCCGCAGCGGGAGACGGCCTCCGCCAACAGCTTCAACACCCTGATGCGCTCGATCGGCACCTCCGTCGCGGCCGCCGTCATCGGAGTCGTCCTCGCCCAGATGACGACCACCCTCGGTGGCCGCGTGCTGCCTTCCGAGAACGGCTTCCGGGTCGCCATGCTCGTCGGCTGCGGGGTCGGCCTCGCCGCTGCCGTGATTGCCGCGCTCATCCCCACCAGGGGCCAGGTGCAGGCCCCTGCGGCCCCCTCCGAGCTGCAGGGATCGTTGCCCCGCGGGTGACGGTACGGAACGCGGTCGAAGCCGGCGCCCGAGCGGTGGCCCGGGGCCCGCACGGCCTCCGGGCGACCGCACCGCCCTCCAGGCCGGAGCGGATCACCCGACCGGATCACCTGACCGGATCACCCGACCGGATCACCTGACCGGATCACCTGACCGGATCACCCGACCGGGGCCTCCGCCTCCAGGGTGAACAGAGCACCCTCCGGGTCCCGGACCACCACCCGCCGCCCGTCGGCGCCGTCCGCCGGGCGCGCCCCGGCCCACTCGCCGCCCGGCACCACCGATCCGCCGTGCCCTTCGACCGCTGCCCGGGCCGCCATCAGATCCGGCACCCGGAAGCGCACCAACCAGCGGGGCCGCGACTGCGGCCGGGGCGAGGTGGATTCGACCGGGCCGCTGTCCAACCGGGCGACGGCCTCACCGTCCCGCCGCAGCACCACCTGGTCGTGCTCGTACGACACCTCGCAGCAGCCCGGGCTCCCGTCGGCCCAGCGCAGCACCCCGCCGTAGAACACGGCCGCGTCGAACGCATTGCTGGTGTGCAGCTCCACCCCTGCCGGGGCCTGCCGCCCGCCCATGTGCCAGCGCGAGGCCAGCGGCCCCTCCCAGATGCCGAACGCCACACCTTCCAGATCCGTGGCGAGCGCCGCCCGCCCCCGCGGCGGATACGACATCGGCCCCACCCCGACCGTGCCGCCGCGCTCCCGGATCCGCGCCACCGCGGCATCGGCGTCGTCGACCGCGAAGAACACCGTCCAGGCCACCGGCACCGCCGGCTCGACGGTCACCGCGGTGATCCCGGCCACCGGCACCCCGTCCCGCTCGCCCACCAGATACGCGTCGTCGGGGGCGACCCGCCGGAACGTCCACCCCAGCACCGCGCCGTAGAAGCGCTCGGCCGCCCGCAGGTCGCCCGTGGACAGATTGAGCCAGCACGGTGCTCCCACCGCGTTCCCGGTCGTCGGCGCCGACACCGGCACCACCTCCTCGTCGTCCCGCGCGCGGGGCACCGAGCCCGCGCCCTCACACCAGCCTGCGCCGTGCGCCCCTTCCCCGCCCCTTCACCGGGTACGCACGCACTCACCCACGTGCCTCCGATCACCACACCCCCGGGTGTGCCGCAGCGGGTCGACGGACCACTGCGACCGGCGTCAGGGGAGTCGACCGTGGACCTCGGCCCCGAGGGCGACCGAGAGGTGGTGGTGCAGCGCGCCGAGCGCCGGCTCCCCCGGAGCGAACAGACCGGCGGCGAGCTTCCAGTAGCGGGGGAGCACGAGACTCTGGTCCCGCGCGAGCAGGTCGACGAGCCGGCGGCGGAAGACCGGGGTGTCCGACTCCCCGCACGCACGGGCGTAGGCCGAGACGAAGCAGTCCAGGGCTCCGCCGTCCTGCGGCGCCCGTCCCGCCCGCACCCCGTCCGAGGAGAGCGTGTAGGCCTCGGCGAGACCCTCGTAGAGCACGGCCGGACGGTAGGTGCCGTTCGGAAGCGGCGCCGCGGGCCGGAGTCCCGGCAGGCCGAGGCGGGGATCGGTGACCAGCGCGTGCAGTCGGGCGAAGGCGAGCACCTGGTCCGGAACCGGCTCCTCCGGCAGGAGCGGCACCACCGAGTCGAGGACCAGGGTCACCAGTCGCCCCGGCAGCCGGGCCGGCAGGAGCCGGCGCCAGAACCCGGCCAGCGCATCCGTGCTGGGCGGGGAGGGCAGGGCGCCGAACAGCCGCAGCCGCTCCGCGCGCTCGTCCGGTGCACAGTCCCGGAGGGACCGCAGCGCGGCCTCCTTCCACCGCAGGGCGAGCAGCTGGGAGCCCACCTCCCGCAACTGCCCGGCCACGGCCCGTTCCAGCGCCTCGTCCGCCGCGTCCCGGTCGAGGACCCGCTCCACCTCGGGAACCGGTAGGTCAAGGGCGCGTAGGGATCGGATGAAGCGCAACCGGTCGAGGGCCTCGACCCCGTACCTCCGGTGACCGCCCGAGCTGCGGCCCGCCTCCGGAAGGAGGCCGCGATCCGAGTAGAACCGCACGGTCTTGACGGTGACGTCCGCGCGGGCTGCCAGCTCGCCGATGCTCCACAGGCCGTCGGGCAACACGAGGTGAACCTCCTTGGGCCGGTGCGGACCCGCTCGGGTCCTCCCATTCTGACGCCCGGTGCGCGGAGCTCCGTCTTGAACCTCCCCCAGGGGGAGTTCCTAGCGTGGCCGCGAAGCGACCCCGAGAGTGGCGAGGAGACGGCGATGACGACGTTCGTACTGGTGTCGGACGGCTTCACCGGAGGCTGGGTGTGGGAGGAAACCGCGGCGCGGCTGGCGGAGGCGGGCGCGGAGGCGCATCCCGTGGACCTGACCGGGACGGGCGCCCGGTCCGCCCCCGGGGTCGACCTGGAGGCGCACGTCGAGGAGGTCGTTCGGTGCGTCGACCGGATCGAGGCGGCCGAGGTGGTCCTGGTGGGACACGGATACGGTCTGCACCCGGTGCTCGGCGCCGCGGACCGGCGGCCCGGGCGCGTCGCCCGGATCGTCTCCGTGGACACTGACCTCCCGCAGGACGGCGAGCCGGCCGTGCGCTCGGTGCCCGATCCCGACGTGCGGGAACGACTCGTCGGCGGAGCCGGCCCGGCCGGGGACGACGGATGGGTCCCGGCGCCGGCCCCCGGCACCTGGTCGCGCTGGGGCAGCCTCCACGGGATTCCCGCCGAGGCCCTCGACCGCCTGGAGCGCCTCGCATCGCCCCAACCGGCACGCACCCTCACGGAGCCGCTCCGGCTGACCGGAGCCGCCTCCGCCCTGCCCGGCACCGGCATCCTCTGCACCGTCAACGGGACGAGCATCGACCTGATCCAGATGCTGATGGAGTCGGGTCCGCCCCGGATGCAGACGTACGCAGAAGAGCGGTTCCGCTTCTTCGAACTCGGCACCGGACACTGGCCGATGCTCTCCGCCCCCGCCGAACTGGCCGATGTGCTGCTCCGTGCGGCGGCCGGCGGGGGGCGCCGGCTGACCGCTCCGGTGCGCGAGCACCAGCAGCCGTCACACCTCCTGCCCTTCCTCCTCGACCCGCCCGAGCGTCCCCGCGAGCGGATCGGTCGGGTCGACTTCCACCTCCCGGAGGCAGACGGGCCCCGGCCCGCAGTGGTCTTCGTCCACGGCGGGCCCGTCGCTCCCGACCAGCGTCCCACCCCGCGGGACTCCCCGTTCTTCCTGGGATACGGCCGCTACGCGGCGAGCACGGGGATCGTCGGCGTGACCCTGGACCACCGGTTGCACGACCTCGCGGACTATCCGCAGGCGGCCCGGGACCTCGCCGAAGCCGTCGACGCGGTCCGGGCCCATCCCGCCGTCGACGGGGAACGGATCGCGCTCTGGTTCTTCTCCGCCGGTGGACTGCTCACGACGGACTGGCTCGCCGCGCCCCCGTCCTGGCTGCGCTGCCTCGCGGCGAACTACCCCGTCCTGGCAGCGCTGCCCGGATGGAGGGCGGTGGACCCCCGCTTCCGTCCCGCCGACGTCGTGGGGACGGCCGATGGGCCACCGATCGTCCTGACCCGGGCCGGTCTCGAACAGCCGGTCTTCGCAGCGACCGTCGAAGCGTTCCTGGCCGCAGCCGCCGAGCGCGGGGCGGAGGTCGAGGTCATCGACGCACCGGACGCCCGGCACGGCTTCGAACTCGTCGACCCCACCGATGCGTCCCGGGAAGCGGTGGCACGGGCGATGGCCGCGGTCCACGCGCACCTGACGGGTTGACCGGGGCTCCGACCCGGGGACGAGGCCCGGTTCCCGGGGCGGTGACCGGGCCCGGCAGGCTGCCCGGTTTGCCCCCGCGGCAGCAGCGGTGACGGCGGCGCCGTCCTCGGACGGACCTGCCGTCCCGCCCCGCCCGTCACCGGACGGCCCGGCGCCCGCCGCGCCGCGGTACGGAGTCCAGGAGCAGTCGGGTGTACGGATCCTCGGGCGCGTCCAGGACCCGAGCGGTCGGACCCGTCTCCACGACCCGGCCGGACTTCAGGACCAGGACCTCCTCCGCGACGTGCCGGACGACCGCCAGGTCATGGGTGACGAACAGGTAGCTGATCCCCGACTCGCGACGGATCGCACCGAGGAGTTCGAGGATCTGGGCCTGGATCGACACGTCGAGCGCGGCGACCGCCTCGTCCAGGACGAGGACCCGGGGCTCCACCGCCAACGCCCTTGCGATCGCGACTCGTTGGCGCTGCCCGCCGGACAGCCCGCGAGGAAGGGAGGACGCCTCGCGGGTGCCGAGCCCGACCTGCTCCAGCAGCTCGGCGACCCTGGCCCGGCGACCCGCCAGGTCCCGCCCGGAGTGCAGGCGCAGGGTCTCCTCCAGGCAGTCGGAGACGGTCACCCGGGGGTCGAGCGACAGATAGGGGTCCTGGAAGACCATCTGGATCCCCCGTGCCCGGGCGAGCCGCTCGGTCCGCCCCCGGAAGGAGCCGGACCGGTCCCGCCCGTCCAGGTGGACGGTGCCGCCGTCCGGGCGCTCCAGGCCGACGAGCATCCGGACCGTGGTCGTCTTGCCGCTGCCGGACCCGCCGACGAGGGCGAGGGACGTCCCCGGCGCCAGCGCGAAGGACACGCCGTCGACCGCCGTGTGGTCCCCGTACCGTTTGCGCAGGCCGTCGACGACCAGTCCCTTCCGGGGCGGGGCGGACGAGACGCTCATGCCGTGATCCCTTCTTCGGCGCGGTGGCAGGCGGCGAACCCGTCGCCGTGACGTACGAGTGCGGGTGCTTCTTCGGTGCAGCGCGGCAGGGCATGGGCGCAGCGCGCCGCGAAGGAGCAGCCGGGCGGGGCCTCGGCAAGGGAGACGGGGCGTCCGGGGACGGGCCGCGGAGCCGGTGACCCCGGTTCGAGGCGGGGGGTGGAGGCGAGCAGCCCCGCCGTGTACGGATGGCGCGGCCGGTCGAACAGCTCCTCCGTGGACCGGGTCTCCACGATCCTGCCCGCGTACATCACGTACACCCGGTCGCAGACGGACGAGGCCAGCTCCAGGTCGTGGGTGACGAAGAGCATGCCCGTGCCCCGCTCGGCCCGCAGCCGTGCCAGGAGCGTGATGACCTCGGCCTGGGTGGTGACGTCGAGGGCGGTCGTCGGCTCGTCGGCGACGAGGAGGACCGGCTCGGTCGCGAGCGCCGCCGCGATGACGACCCGCTGGAGCATGCCGCCGGAGAACTGGTGGGGTCGGCGGCGCAGCGCGCCGCGCGGGTCGCGGATGCCGACCGCGTCGAGGAGCTCCTCGGCACGGGCGGTCGCTTCGGCGGCGGGGGTTCCCGCCGCGCGCAGTCCTTCGGTGAGGAAGTCGCCCACCCTGCGCAGCGGGTTGACGGAGGCGCGCGGGTCCTGGAACACCATGGAGACCCGTCGGGTGCGCAGTGCGGTGAGTTCGGCGCGGTCCATGGCGAGCACGTCACGGCCGGCGACCCGGACCTCGCCCGTGGTGCGGGCGCCCGCGGGCAGGAGCCCGAGGACGCTGCGGCAGGCCACTGACTTGCCGGAGCCGGACTCGCCCACCAGGCCGACGGTCTCTCCCGGCCGCACCGTCAGGCCGATCCGGTCGAGGACGGGGCGGGCCGCCCGGTCACCGGCCAGGTGCACGCTGAGCCCGTCGATCTCCAGGACCGGTGCGGTTCCCGGGGGCGGGGAAGGAAGGGGCGTCGTCATCGTGTTCACCGTTCCCGCTTCGCGATCCGGTCGGCGAGTCCCTCGCCGACGGTGCCGAACGCCACCACGGCGAGCACGATGCACGCGGAGGGGGCGAGGGCGGGCAGCATCGCCCCCTGCAGGACGGCCGCCTGCCCTTCGTTGATCATGGCTCCCCAGTCGGCGGTCGGCGGTTGCACCCCGAATCCGAGGAAGGACAGCGCCGCCAGGTCCATCAGGGCGTATCCGAAGTTCATCGCGGACTGGGCGAAGACCGTCGGGGCGATGCCGGGCAGCAGCCGGCGCACGCAGACGGTCCAGCCGGACCAACCCTGCACCCGGTACGCCTCGATGTACGGCCTCGCCTTCTCCTGCCGTGCCACGCCCCGCACGAGCCGGCCCACGTACGGCGTGTACGCGACGGACATGGCGAGCACGGGCGCGGTGAGCCCCGGACCGAGGACCGACACCAACAGGATCGCGAGCAGGAGCCCCGGGAGCGCGAAGGCGAGGTCCATGGAGCGCGAGAGCATCGCGTCCACCCAACCGCCCCGCCAGGCGGCCAACACGCCCAGGAAGGTGCCCGAGAGCGTGGAGACGCCGACGACGAGTAGCGGCCCGAGCAGCCCCGTGCGGGCGCCGTGGATCAACCGGGACAGCACGTCGCGGCCCGACTGGTCGGTCCCGAGCAGGTGGTCGCCGGTGGTTCCGACCAGACTTGCCGACAGGTCGAGCGCCTCCGGATCGTACGGGGCGAGGAGGGGGGCGAGCAGGGCGGCCAGGACGAGCGCGGCGAGGACCGCGGTCGCGACCGCGAAGAGGGGGCCCCGGCCGAGGGGGCGCAGGGCGCGCATCCCCGGTCTGCGGTACGGAGCCGCGGAGGTGGTGGAGGTCATGAGGAGCCTTCCCCGAGGGACAGACGGGGGTCGATGAGCGGTGCGAGCAGGTCGACGACGAGGTTGACGAGCACGAAGGCCGCGACGCTGAGGAGGGTGATCGCCTGCACGACGGCGAAGTCCTTCGCGGTGACGGATTGCACGAGCAGCGAGCCGAGTCCGGGGACGTCGAAGGCGGTCTCGACGATCGAGGTGCTCACGAGGAGCCCGGCGAGCAGGGTGCCGCCGACCGTGACGACCGGGCCGAGCGCATTGCGCAGCACGTGCCGGCGGATCACCGACCGGGCCGCGACGCCCCGGGCCCGTGCCACCTCGACGTGGTCGCGTCCGAGTTCGTCGAGCATGGCCGAGCGGGTCACCCGGGCGAGGAGCCCCGCGAAGGACAGTGCCAGGGCGATGGCGGGGAGCGTCAATTGGTGGAGCCGCTCGGGCAGGCCCGTCGGGACGCCGCCGCCCGGTCCGGGGAACCAACCGAACCGCACGGAGAAGAGCGAGACGAGCGCGATGGCGGTGACGAACGGGGGAGTGGCGGTCGCGACACCGGTGCCGATCAGCACGATCCGGTCGGGGAGGCCGGGACGCAGGGCGGCGAGGACGCCCGCCGCGACCCCGAGCACCAGGACGAGCACGGCGGCATAGCCGACGAGCAGGACGGTGCCGGGTAGCCGGGAGCCGACGAGGGAGGTCACGTCCTGGTGGTACTGGGCCGAGCGGCCGAGGTCCCCGCTCAGCACCCCGCCGAGCCACTGGGCGTACTGGGCGGCCAGCGGATCGTCGAGGTGGTGCTCCGCCCGCAGGGCCGCCACGGTCTCGGGGGTCGCGGGGCGGCCGTGCAGCAGGAAGGACACCGGGTCGCCGGGGGCCAGGCGGACGGAGCCGAAGACCACGAGCGAGGCCACGAACAGCACTGCCGCCAGACCGAGGAGCCGTCCGAAGAGGTAGCGCGTCATCGCCGGTTGGCCCCGATCGTCGCGGCCCACGGGTAGTAGAGCTGGGCGATGCCGGTCGGAGCGCCGGTGATCCGCTCGCCGAGGAAGACCGAGTAGGGCGCCTCGTACACGGGGATGACCGGTAGTTCGTCGAGCGCGATCTGCTGGAGCTCCGCGGTGAGTTCGGCCCGCTTCCCCGGATCGGGTTCGGAGTTGGCGCGGTCGAAGGCGCGGTCGAAGGCGGGGTTCGACCAGTTGCCGTAGTTCCCGAAGTCGCCGGTGCGCAGGTACTGGTAGAACTCCAGCGGGTCGGGCGTGTTGTCGTAGCCGTTGGTGATGACCAGGTCGAGGCCGGTGCGGGCGCTCGGGTCGACGAAGATGCTGCTGTACGCGTCGGGGGAGACCGGCTTCAACCGGACGTCCAGCCCGATCTGACGACCCGCGGCCTGCACGGCGTTGGCCACGACGCTGATCTCGGGCGCGAGCGAACTGGTGGCGAGGGTGATCGTCCGCCCGTTCGCCCCCGCCTTCCGGACGAGTTCCTTCGCCGCGGCGACGTCGTACACCGGCTCGGGCAGGGTGTCGAAGAGCAGCGCGGTCTTCTCGGGGGCGAGCGCCCAGGCGCCGCGTGCGGCAGGGGCCTTGGCGGGCACGCCGACACCGCCGGCCGCGGCCCTGATGATGTTCTTCCGGTCGAGGGCCATGGACAGCGCCCTGCGGACCTCGGGTTTGCCGAGCGGACCGTGGAAGTCCAGGACGGCGAGGTTCGCGGCAGCGGTGTTGGGTCCGAAGAACACCGTGCCCTTGTCGCTGGAGCGCAGTTGGGCGAGCGAGGACGAGGGGAGGAGGTAGCCGCCGTCGACGCTGCCGGAGAGGAAGGCGCTGGAGCGGGCCGCGGGGTCCTCGACGAAGGTGAACTTCACCCGCTCCGATGCGGGGGCCAGCTCTTCGTCCCAGTAGGCGGTGTGCTTCTTGAGGGTGATGCTGTCGCCCTGCGCCCAGGTGTCGAGCGCGTAGGGGCCGGTGCAGTTCAGTCCGGTCCCGGGCGTGCCGTAGTCCTTGCCGGCCTCCTTGAGCGAGGCGGCGCTCACGACGGTGCCGGGGGAGGCGGCCATCAACTCGTGGAAGAGGACGTCGGGCTTGCCGAGGCGGACCGTCACCTCCAGGGGGCCGGTCTTCTCGATCGCGTCGACGTTCTTGAAGGCGGAGGCCCAGGGCGAGCCGGTCTTCGGGTCCATCTGCCGGGTGAGCGAGGCGACCACGTCGTCGGCGGTCATGGTGGTGCCGTCGTGGAACCTCACGCCGGGGCGCAGGGTGTACACGAGGGTGCGCGGGTCCGGCCGGTCGTAGGCCACGGCGAGTCCGGGCTCGACCTTCATGTCGGGGGTGACCCGGAGGAGCTGCTCGCACACGTTGGCGAGCACGGTGTTGGGCGGGTAGTCGTACGCGAGGGCGTAGTCGAGCGTGTACGGCTCTGCGTACAAGGACCAGGTGAAGGAGTCCAGCGGTCCGCGGGCGGCCGGCGAGGTCGGGGAGACCGTGAAGTCCGCGGCGCCGCCGGTCGGCGGGTTCGTGGCTCCCGAACAGGCGCTGCTGGCGGCTGCGAGGGCGGCGGTGCACAGCACGAGGGCGAGGGTTCTGGGCATGCGCATGGGACGCACCCCTTTACGGGTGTAGTGACGGGCTCGGGGGGATGGAGCGAGTATTGGTGCGGGAACGTTCCCGCACAAGACTTTGCGGGAACGGTTTTGCAGAGCGTGCGAGGGTGGCAGCATCACCTTCATGACCGAAGCTTCACGGCCCGGCGGGCAGCCCTCGCCGCCCATCCCGCGGGTCCGCCTCGTCGACGTGGCCCGCGAAGCGGGCCTCTCCAAGACGACCGTCTCGGCGGCGCTGAACGGCACCGGAAGGCTCTCTCCCGAGGTGCGGGAGAGGGCCCGCGAAACCGCCCGCAGGATGGGCTACCGGCCCAACGCCACCGCACGCCGGCTGCGTGCGGGACGGGCCCGGTTGATCGGATACGTGGTCGGTGAGTTCGCCGACGCCCCCTGGACCTTCCTGGAGTCGCCGTACTTCGCCCGGCTGACCGGTGCCACCGCGGCGACCTCGCTGCGCCGCGGCTACGCCGTGGTGCTGCTGCCCGCCGGCACGCTGCAGGGCGAGTGGGTCGACCTGTCGCTCGACGCGGTGGTCGTCGCCGACCCGGTGGCGGACGACCCGGTCGTCGAGGACCTCCTCGCCGCCGGCATCCCCGTCTTCAGCGACCGCTCCGTGGAGGGGAGGGCCGGCGCCTCCTGGGTGGACGTCGACGCGGACGCCGCCGTGCGCGAGGTCCTCGACCACCTCCACGGACAGGGAGCCGGACGACCCGTGCTCGTGGTGCCGGACAGCAGCACCCGCTTCCACCGCGAGGTCCGTGCCGCCCACCGCGCCTGGTGTGCTGCGCACGGCCTGCCGGAGTTGCTCGTGCACGTCGACGCGCCCGGCAACGGGCCGGTGGTGGAGGCCGTCGAGCACGCCCTCGCGGTAGCGGACGGAACCGAACGGCCGGACGCCCTCTTCGTGGTCGCCGAGGCCAGCCCGCCCCTCGTCCTGGAGGCGGCGCGCCGCCACCGGTACCGGGTTCCGGACGACCTGCTGGTCGTCCTGGTGAGCGAGGACGCCACCGCCCTGCACACCGACCCGCCGACGACCACGCTGAGCCTCCGGCCCGAGGCGGTCGCGGAGGCCGGGGTGGAGCACCTCGTCGCGGTCCTGGAGCAAGGTCGCCGGGAGCCTGCCGGGACGCTCGTGGCGACCCGACTGGACGTCCGGGCCTCCTCGCTGAGGTCGCCCCGGGCCGGATGAGGACGCCGGAGGGACGGTCGGGCGGAGCGGGCACGGCACCCGGGCCGGTCAGGCCGAGTGGACCAGCCGCCCGCCGACGTAGGTCCGCTCGACCCGGGCCTCGGCGATCTCCTCCGGCGGGCCGGTGAGGACGTCCCGGTCCAGGACGACGAGGTCGGCGAGGTGACCGGGGCGCAGGCTTCCGGTGTCGTCGAGGCCGTTCACATGGGCGGTGCCCGCGGTGTAGGCCGCCAGCGCCGTGCTGAGGTCCAGCCGTTGCTCGGGGAAGAAGACGCGCTCCTCGGTCGCCCCGGGCTCCCGGCGGTTGACGGCGACGTGGATGCCCTCGATCGGGTCCGGGCTGCTGACCGGCCAGTCGCTGCCCGCGGCGAGGGTCGCCCCGGCGCGCACCAGATCGCCGAACGGGTACTGCCAGGAGGCGCGTTCGGGGCCCAGGAACGGGATGGTCAGCTCGTCCATCTGCGGCTCGTGCGCGGCCCACAGCGGCTGGATGTTGGCGATCGCGCCGAGCACGGCGAAGCGCTTCAGGTCCGCGGGGTGGACGACCTGCAGGTGGGCCAGGTGGTGGCGGTTGCCCCGGCGCCCGTTGGCGGCGATCGCCGCCTCCAGCGCGTCCAGGGCCTCCCGGACGGCCCGGTCGCCCAGGGCGTGGAAATGGACCTGGAAGTCGAGGGCGTCCAACTCGGTCACGTACCCCCGCAGGGCTTCCGGTTCGACGAAGCTGAGACCGCTGTTGGCGGTGGCGCAGCCGCAGCCGTCCAGGTAGGGGGAGGTCAGGGCGGCGGTGAAGTTCTCCGCGATGCCGTCCTGCATGATCTTCACCGAGCCCGCCCGAAACCGCCCTCCGCTCCACTTCTCCCGTCGGGCGACCAGTTCGGGTATCTGCTCGGCGCCCCGCTCCCGGTCCCACCACAGTGCACCGGTCACCCGGGCGGTCAGCGATCCGTCGTCGGCGGCCGTCCGGTACGCCTCCGACGGGTCCGTCATTCCCCCGAAGGAACCGAGCAGTGCGTCCTGCCAGGCCGTGATGCCCAGCGAGTGCAGCAAGGTCTGCGCCCGCAGCAGAGCGGCCAGCCGCTCCTCCGGGGTGGTTTCCGGCAGCAGCCGGGCGACCAGCTCGATCGCACCCTCCTGGAGCATGCCGCTGGGCGAGCCGTCCGCCTCCCGCTCGATCCGGCCGTCGGCGGGATCGGGAGTGTCGGCGGTGAGCCCCGCGAGCTCCAGGGCCCGGGTGTTGACCCAGGCTCCGTGGTGGTCCCGGTTGGACAGCAGGACCGGTCGGTCCGGGACGACGGAGTCCAGCAGCTGCCGGGTGGGCAGTCCGCCGTCGAAACTCTCCATCGACCAGCCGCCACCGGTGATCCACGCACGGTCGGGGTGGGCGTCCGCGTACCGGCGGACCAGTTCGAGGTACTCCCGGACGCCGACCGTGCCGGCGAGATCGCACTCCGCCAACTCCTTTCCGCCGGACACTGCGTGGACGTGCGCGTCCTGGAAGCCCGGCAGCAGCAGCTTCCCCGTCAGGTCGACGACTTCCGTGGCCGGTCCGACGAGGTCCCGCACCTCGTCGTGGCCGACCGCTGCGATCCGCTCGCCGACGACGGCGAGGGAGGTCGCCCGGGTGCGGGCCGGGTCCGCGGTGAAGACGGGACCACGGGTGAAGACGAGATCGGCCGTGACCATGGGAGCTCCAGAGCATGTGGTGGCGGTTGACGGGCGCCATCGAACCCGGCGGGCCGTTTACAGGTCAATGGTGTTGACGTAAGGTGCCCGCCATGTCCGAACGCGTGGTCCCCGAAGGCAACAGACGTCGCCGCCGCCCCACCAAGCAGGGCGCGGTCCTCTCGGAGGGGCTCATCGTCGAAACGGCGCTGCGACTGATCGCGCAGCACGGTGCCGAAGCCCTCTCGGTACGGAGGCTCGGCGCCGCGCTCGGCGCCGACCCCACCGCCCTCTACCGCTACTTCAGGAACACCGACGCCCTGCTCCTCGCCGTTGCCGACGAGATGATCGGCCGTGCACAGGAGGGCTGGTCGGCCACCGGCGACTGGCGCGCCGATCTGCGCGAACTGGGCCTGCGCATCCACCGCTGCTACCAGACCAACCCCCGGGTGGCGGCGCTCGTGGCCCACCGCACCACCGGACGGCCGTACGAGACCCGGGCCGTCGAACGGATCCTCGGCGTCCTCCGTTCCGCCGGCTTCCCGGACGGCCTCGCCGTGCGGATCTACCACGCCTTCGTCGACCAGGCCCTCGCCTTCGCCGCCCAGGACGCCGCCGCACTCGCCCTGCCGCCGGCCGCCCGGGAGAAGGAGGCGGAGGTCTGGCACGCCGTGTACGGTCGACTCTCGCCCGACAGCCACCCGAACGTCGCGGCGACCTTCCTGCTGCTCGCCGCCGAGATGCGCGACAGCGGGTACCCGTTCGCCCTGGAACTGTTGCTCGGCGCGGTGTCCGCACTGCGACCGGACGCCACGCCCCCGGCGGACCCGGCGTGACGCAGGGCCCGGTGCGGCCCCGGTCGCGGCCGCACCGGAACCCGACCACGACGCGAGGGGGAGAAGCCCGGAGCCGGGACCGGGGAAGAAGCAGGGAACCCACCGGCGGATCCGCCCCGGTCGTGCCGGATCCGCCGGAGACGAGCGGGCACCGCCGGGAAACCCCCGTCAGGGGTGGGTGAACACCCCCGCCATCCGCGTGTCCGGATTGCTGCTCATCCCGACGATCGCGCCGTCGCCCGCCCGGTTGGCCCGCGCGTGCGCGCCCGCGTAGCCCGTGTCTCGCTCGCTTCCCTGAAGAGATCGGGCGCGCGTTTCGAAGGGCCAGCAGACTATCCCCCTACCCGGTTCGTTGGTCTGGACCTCTTTGGCAAGGCACGTCAAGCTCTTCACATGGACTTGGAGTTGAGGCACCTCAAGACGATCCGGGCCATTGCGGACGCGGGGAGTCTCACCCGTGCCGCGACCGCGCTGGGGCTGGCGCAGCCCGCGCTCAGCGCACAGCTGAAGCGGATCGAACGGGCCCTCGGAGGGGCGCTGTTCGAGCGGGGCCGCGAGGGAGTCCGGGCCACCCCGCTGGGCGACCTCGTCCTCGATCGGGCCCGAGTGGTGCTGCCCGCCGTGTGCGAACTCCAAGAGGAGGCGGTGCGCTTCGCCCGCTCCGGAGCGGAGGGCTACCGACTCGGCAGCACGCACGGTCCGCTGCTCGGCAGCCTCGTCGACCGGATCGCCCGCACGGACCCCGGAACCCCGGTGACCACCCACACCTCGTGGTCGGAGCGCGAGATCGCCGGTGGGGTCACCAGCGGCAGACTGGACTTCGCCCTGGTGGGGGTCTGCGGCGAGAGCCGTCCGCCCGAGGAGGGACGGCTGACCTGGGCGGAGGTGGCCCGCGACCCCGTGCACGTGATGCTGGCGGCGGATCATCCGCTCGCTCCCCGCGGCGAGATCGACCTGGCCGAACTCGCCGCGGAGGCCTGGACCGACGTGCCCGGCGACGGCTGCTTCGGCGACTGTTTCGCGGCAGCGTGCGTCCGGGCCGGCTTCACCCCTGCCTGCGTGTACGAGACGGACACCGCCTCCTGTGTGCACCTGGTCCAGGTCGGCCGGGCCGTCGGACTGTGCCGGGCCACCTTCCCCGCCACCCCCGGCCTGGTGGCCCGACCGCTGACCGGCGCCCCCCTGGTGTGGCGACACCTGTTGGGTTGGCATCCGGAGGGCCGTGCGGCGGGCCGGGCCACCGCCGTGCTCGGCCACACCCGGGCCGCCCACGGCGAGGCGCTCGCCCGCAGCGCCGGCCGGACGGCGACGGTCGAGCCCAGGCCCGAGGGCAGCCCGCGGTGACGGCGGCGGCACCGGCACCCGCCGCCCGGCCATAACGCGGTGGCAGGGGCCGAGCGACAACTCCCGCAGCCCCGTCGGGCTCCCTACGGTTCTCGCAGATCCCCCACCGAGAACCGAGGAGACACTCATGCTCCGACGACACGCCCGCGCGGCGTGTACCGTGCTGGCCGCCGCCGGAATGGCACTGGCCGGCCTCCAGTCCGGGTCCGCCGGCGCGGCCCCGCAACCGAGCGACCTCACGCCGCCGTCCACCGTGCGGACCGCCGCCCCCGCTCCCAAGACCGCCGCCGAAGCGCTCGGTGCCGACGCCGCCCAGCCCGAGGTCCTCCGGGCGATGCAGCGGGACCTCGGGCTGACCCGGACCCAGGCCCTCACCAGGCTGGCCAACGAGGCCGAGGCCGGAGCCACCGCCGCCCGGCTCCGCCAGGGCCTGGGCGCCGCCTTCGCGGGCGCCTGGGTGGACGGAACCGAGGCCGGTACCCTCACCGTCGCCACCACCCGTCCCGCCGACGCGGCTGCGATACGGGCCACGGGCGCGAAGGCCCGGCTCGTGACGCACGGTCTGACCGCCCTGGAACGGGCGAAGGAGGCCCTCGACCGGGCCGCCACCGCCGAGGCGCCCGTCCGGTACGTGGACGTCCGGGCCAACGTCCTGGTCGTCGAGGAGACGAAGGCCGGTGCCGGAGCGCGGCTCGTCGCCGCCACCGGCGTCCCCCGTGACCTGGTGCGCGTCGTCAGCACCTCCGAGGCGCCCCGCCCGCTGTACGACATCCGGGGCGGCGACGCGTACTACATGGGCGGCGGCGGCCGTTGCTCGGTCGGCTTCGCCGTCACCCGGGGCACCACCCAGGGCTTCGCGACGGCCGGTCACTGCGGCCGCGCGGGCACCACCACCAGCGGTTTCAACCAGGTGTCCCAGGGCAGCTTCCAGGGCTCGATCTTCCCCGGCAACGACATGGCCTGGGTGGCCGCCAACAGCAGCTGGACGTCCACCCCGTACGTGAAGGGGGCCGGCGGCGCGAACGTCCAGGTGACCGGATCGGTCCTGCAGCCGGTCGGCGCCTCCATCTGCCGCTCCGGCTCCACCACCGGCTGGCACTGCGGGACCGTGCAGCAGCACAACACCAGCGTCACCTACCCCGAGGGCACGATCTCGGGCGTGACCCGCACCACGGTGTGTGCGGAGCCGGGCGACTCCGGAGGCTCGTACATCTCCGGAAGCCAGGCGCAGGGCGTCACTTCCGGCGGCTCCGGCAACTGCTCCAGCGGTGGCACGACCTTCTTCCAGCCGCTCAACCCGCTGCTGCAGAACTACGGCCTCACCCTGCGGACCACCGGAAGCGACCCGGGCCCCGGCCCCGGTGACCCGGAGCCCGGCGGCACCTGGGCGGCGGGCAAGGTCTACACGGCCGGTGACGTGGTGACGTACGGCGGTGCGAGCTACCGCTGCATCCAGGGCCACCAGGCCCAGACCGGCTGGGAGCCGCCGAACGTCCCCGCCCTGTGGGGACGCATGTGACCCGGTTCGGATGAGGAACGGGGCGCCGTGACCCAGAGGGGGGGCACGGCGCCCCGGACGCCGTCAGTCCGTTCCGAGGCCGCCCCGGGCGATGACGTCCGCGTACCAGCGCGCACTGTCCTTCAAGGTCCTGCGCTGCGTGGCGAAGTCCACGTGGACGATCCCGAAGCGCTTGCTGTACCCGTACGCCCACTCGAAGTTGTCGAGCAGCGACCACAGGAAGTAGCCCCGCACGTCGACACCGGCCCCGAGGGCCCGGTGCACGGCCTCCAAGTGCGCGCGCAGGTAGTCCACCCGCTCCGGGTCCTTCACGTTTCCCGAGGGGTCGGCGTAGTCGTCGTACGCCGCCCCGTTCTCCGTGATCACGAGCGGTACGTCCGGCAGCTCGTCGCGCAGCCGCACCAGGAGCTCGTACAGGCCGTTCGCGTCCACCGGCCAGTCCATGGCCGTGCGCGGTCCGGGCACGGGCTCGAAGCGCACGTGCCGCTCGGCGCCCGCCCACGGAGAGGGCGACTCGGAGGCGCCGGCCGTGACCACGGCGGGCGAGTAGTAGTTGATGCCCAGCGAGTCGATCGGCGCGGCTGCCGTCTCCAGGTCACCGTCCCGGACGAAGGACCAGTCGGTGACGGATGCCGTGTCCCGGACCAGGTCCTCGGGGAGCCGACCGTGGAAGACCGGGTCGAGGAAGATCCGGTTCCCGACCGCGTCGATCCGGCGTGCCGCGTCCAGGTCCTCCGGAGCCCGCGAAAGGGCGCGCACCACGTGGAGGTTCAGCGTCAGGGACACCTCCGCCGTCCCGGGCAGCGCCCCGCGCAGCGCACGGGCCGCCAGGCCGTGCGCCAGGTTCAGGTGGTGTGCTGCGCGCAGCGCGGCGAGGTCGCTGGTGCGGCCCGGTGCGTGCACGCCGTTGCCGTAGCCCAGGAAGGCCGCGCACCAGGGTTCGTTGAGCGTGGTCCAGGTCGTCACCCGGTCGCCGAGGGCGTCGGCCATGATGTCCGCGTACTCGGCGAACCGGTGCGCGGTGTCCCGGTGCGGCCAACCGCCCGCGTCCTCCAACTCCTGTGGCAGGTCCCAGTGGTAGAGCGTCGCCACGGGCCGGATGCCCGCCTCCAGGAGCGTGTCGGTGAGCCGTCGGTAGAAGTCCAGGCCCTTGCGGACGGCCGGTCCGCGCCCGGTGGGCTGGACCCGGGGCCAGGCGATGGAGAACCGGTAGTCGGTCACTCCGAGGCGCTGCATCAGGGCGACGTCCTCGTCGACCCGGTGGTAGTGGTCGGCGGCGATGTCGCCGGTGTCGCCGTTGCGCACCTTGCCCGGCGTACGGCTGAAGGTGTCCCAGATGGAGGGGGTGCGACCGTCTTCGGCAGCGGCCCCTTCGATCTGGTAGGCGGCCGTGGCGGTGCCCCACCGGAAGCCCTGGGGGAAGCGGTGGACGGCCGTGGCGTCGGTGTGGGTGTCGAGCGCGGTCATGGAGGGGAGCTCCCTGCGGTGAGAGGTCTGGAGAAGGAGGGGGCGGCTGTCAGCCCTTGACCGCGCCCTGCATGATCCCGCCGACGATCTGCCGGCCGAGGAGGCCGAAGACGAGGAGCACGGGCAGGGTGCCGAGCAGCGTGCCGGCCATGATCACGGACTGGTCGTGGACGTAACCGCCGCCGAGTTGGCGCAGTGCGACCTGGACGGTGGGCTCGGAGGAGGAGAGGGCGACGACGGGCCAGAAGAAGTCGTTCCAGGCGGCCATGAAGGTCAGCAGGCCGAGCACGGCCATCCCGGGCCGGGCGATCGGCACCACGATGGCCCAGAAGATCCGTGCGGTGGACGCCCCGTCGACGCGTGCCGCCTCGATCAGCTCGTCGGGCAGGGACTGCACCAAGTACTGCCGCATGAAGAACACGCCGAACGCCGACACCAAACCCGGCAGGATCACCGACTGCAGCTGGTTCACCCAGCCGAGCTCGGCGATCAGCATGAACAGCGGGATCACGCCCAGCTGCGGCGGGATCATCATGGTGCCCACGGTGAGCGCGAGCAGCGCACCGCGACCGCGGAAGCGCAGCTTGGCGAAGGCGAAGCCGGCGAGGGTACAGCACAGGACGGTGCCCAGGGTGATCGAGCCGGAAACCAGCAGCGAGTTCACCAGTGCCTTGCCGATGTCCGCCTCTTCGAGGACCGCTTCGAAGTTGCCCATGAGGCGCGCTCCGGGCAGGAGGGCCGGTGGGACCTGGGCCAGGTCGGCGTTGGAGCGGCTCGCGGCAACGATCGTCCAGTAGAACGGGAAGGCCGAGATCAGGACGGCGAGGATCAGGATCGCGTAGGCGAGCGGTCCGGCGTGCAGGGTGCGGCCGGCCCGGGAGGGGCCGCGCCGCGCCGATCGGGTGGGCACGGTCATCGGCCGGCCTCCTTGCGGGAACGGCGGTGCACGATCAGGGCGTTGATCCCGACGAGCACCACGATCAGCAGGAACATCGCCCAGGCGATGGCGGCTGCCCGCCCGAGGTGGAAGAAGCCCCAGCCCTGCTCGTACATGTAGAGGCCGAGGGTCTGGTACTGGTGGGAGATGCCGCCGGAGATCGACCCTTCGAGGAGCAGGGGCTCGCCGAAGAGCTGCGTCGCGCCGATCGTCGAGACGATGACGGTGAAGAGGATCGTGGGCCGCAGCCCCGGCAGCGTGACGTGGAAGAACTGCCTCCAGCGCGAGGCGCCGTCCATGGCGGCTGCCTCGTACAGCTCGTCGGGGATCGACTGCATGCCGGCGAGGTAGATCAGCGCGTTGTAGCCGGTCCAGCGCCAGATGACGACCGTCGACACCGCGATCTGCGAGGCGACCGTGTCGTTCTGCCAGTCGACGGGACCGATACCGATCAGGCCGAGGGCGTAGTTGACGAGCCCGAAGTCCCGGCCGAAGAGCTGGGCGAAGACGAGGGTGGCGGCGGCCACCGAGGTCGCGTACGGAAGCAGCACCGCGGTCCGCAGGAAGGTGCGTCCGCGCATCCGGTAGTTCAGCAGGTGCGCGAGTCCGAGGGCCATCACCAACTGCGGCACGGTGGAGAGGGCGCCGATGGTGAACGTGTTGCGCAGCGCGATCCAGAAGTACTCGTCGCCGAGGAGCGCCGTGTAGTTGCCGAGGCCGCGCCACTCCATGTCGTCGGGAGCCTGGAGCTCCACCCGGTACAGGGAGACGAAGGCGGTGTAGAGCAGGGGGAAGAGGCCGAAGGCGGCGAACAGGGTGAAGAACGGGGCGAGGTAGGCGTACGGCGATATCGTCCGCCAGGCCCGCCGCACGGGGCCCGGTCGGGGCGGTGGGGCGGCGCGCGGCGGGGCGGCCGGTGCCTGCGGTGCGGTGAGGGTCACGGTCGGCCCTTCGGTTCTTGGGGGGTGGGTCGGGGAGCGGGACGTGCGGAGGGGCACCTGCGGTGCGGAACGGGGCGTCCGAGGGCGGGACCGTCGGTGTCGACCGGGGCCGAAGGCGGGGCGCCGCGCCGGACGGGCGCCCGAGGGGAGTCGGGGCCCGTCCGTGCCGGAAGCGCCCGAGGGGAGTCGGGCCCGTGGGGAGAAGGAGGTCAACCGATGGTGTTCGCGACGCCCTTCTTCGCGTTCGACCAGGCCTTCTCGGGCGAGGTGCCCTTTCTCTCGACCTCGCTCAGCGCATTGGTGATCTGCTGGGCGATGTTCTGGTCGTGCACCCCGAGGACCTGCACCGGGGCGGCCTTCGCGGCGTCACCGAAGATCTTGCCGATGGGCGCGTCGGAGAAGTACGGGTCCTTGGCGCCGGTGACCTTCTCGATCGCTCCGGTGGAGGAGGGGAAGTTGCCCTGCTTCTCGAAGAGGCGGGCCTGCTGCTCGGGAGCGGTCAGCCACTTGATCAGCTCGTACGCCTCCTCCTTGTGCTTCGCGGCCTTCGGTACGGCGAGGTAGGAACCGCCCCAGTTGCCGGCGCCACCGGGAAGCGCGGCGATGTCCCACTTGCCCTTCCCGGCCTCGCCCGCCTGGCCCTTGATGTAGCCGAGCATCCAGGCGGGGCAGGGGATGGTGGCGAAGGAGCCGGCGGCGAAGGCCTGGTTCCACTGCGGGGACCACTGGTCGAGCTT
The DNA here is from genome assembly GCF_042743065.1 of Streptomyces sp. NPDC058872. NCBI lineage: Bacteria > Bacillati > Actinomycetota > Actinomycetes > Kitasatosporales > Streptomycetaceae > Streptomyces > Streptomyces sp. NPDC058872. The sequence continues at coordinate 5,871 of NZ_JBHYMK010000014.1, read as the reverse complement.
GGCGCTGAGGCCGGCCTGCGCGGCTTCGACGGAGTGGTCCCAGGCGCTGCGCAGGGCCGGGTTGTCCTCCCAGATCAGCTTTCCGGAGGCGTCGTAGTACCGCTCCTCCTCCTGGCCGATCATGATCGAGTAGAGGCTGCCGACGCTGTCGATCCACGTGCTCTTGGCGGGGGCCTTCGCCTTGTACTGCTTGCCGAGCTCCAGGTAGCCGTCCCAGGTGGCCCACTTCGCGGCGAGCTCCTGGCGATCGGTCGGGAGTCCGGCCTGCTCGAAGAGGTCCGTGCGGTAGCACAGGGCCTCCGGACCGACGTCGGTGCCGAGGCCGAGGACCTCGCCCCCCTTGCCGGTGGCGGCGGCCCACTTGGCCGGGGCGAACTGGTCCTTGAGCGCGTCCGCCCCGTACTTCTTGAGGTCCTCGAACCGGTCGGCCTGCTGCTGGGCGACGGAGGCGATCCGCCCGACCTCGATGCCCTGGACGTCCGCGAGGCCGCCGCCGCCGGCGAGTCGGGTCTGCAGGGACTTCCAGTAGTCGGCTTCGTCCTCGGTGTCCGTCTGCTTGATCGTGACCCCGGGGTGGAGCTTCTCGTACTCCGCGTACAGTCCGGCCTCCTTGTATCCGAAGGAGCCGAACAGGTCCACGGTGATCGTGACCTCGCCCCCGGCGCCGTCCCCGGACGCGGTGTCCGTTGAATTTCCGCAGGCGGCGAGCAGTGCCCCGGCGAGAACGACCGCTCCCAGTCGGGCGGTGGTTCTCCTGGCGGCTCGGGCGATGGGCATGGGAAGCCTCCTTGGCTCCGGAACGAGCGGGACGAGCGGGACGAGCGGGACGAGCGACAGCAGTGCACGGCGTTCGAAAGCGGTCGACCATGCTTGAGAGCGCTCTCAATCTTGCGCAGGGAGCGTGCCCCCCGGAAGGGGCATCCGTCAAGCCTCGAAGGCACATCGGACGGAAGGAGGTGTCAACTCCCTTCCGTGTTCAATCTATTGACACGGCCGTTTCGCGGGTTTTACGTTTCCGACAATTTGAGAGCGCTCTCACCGGTGTCCCCGTGCCACCTCTTCCCCCCATCCGCCGCGACGACATGAGGTGCTCCTTCATGCCAACCCCCCGCAGCAGACCGGCCGCAGTGCTGGTCCTGGTCTCCGCCCTCTCCGCCCTGGGGCTCGGCCCCGCAGCCGCCCCCGTGGCAGCGGCCACCGTCCCCGCCGGCGCCGGTAGCTATTCCGACACCAGGCCTCCCGGCACCTCCGGACCCACCACCAACACCGGTGCGCCGGTCACCCCCAAGGTGACCTCCGCGGCCCAGGGCAAGCCGGTCCCCACCAACGACTGGTGGTCCTCCCTCGCCTTCCAGCGGTACGGCGACAACCCGTACTCCACTCCCATGTACGGCCACCCGCTCACCTACCAGGCCGTCGCCGGCGGCCTGGAGATCGGCTACCCGACCAGCCCGGCGATCGTCGGTGACGGCCGCCAGTACGAGTTCGCCCACAAGCGGGACCTCACCCTCGGCCTCACCGGCCTCAACTCGCCCGACACCAAGGCGGACGCCTGGTCGGACTGGACCGTCACCCCCTACTGGTCCGACGGCGCGCGGACCCTGCGCACCACGATCGGCCACGGCCTGCCCTTCGTGTACGCCAAGGGCACCGGCGGCGACGCCCGGATCACCACCGCCCAGGTCCCCGCCGTCTTCGCCGACCAGGGCAACGTCCTCGGCATCACCGTCGCGGGCCACCACTACGCGCTCTTCGCCCCCAGCGGGACCGACTGGAAGGTCACCGGCACGACCATCACCACCGGTCTCGGCGGCAAGGACTACTTCTCCGTCGCCGTCCTGCCCTCCACCGGCGCGCTCGCGACCTACCGGAAGTACGCGTACAGCTTCGTCACCGGGTCCACGGTGAACTGGAGCTATGACGCCGGGACCGTCCGGGCCACCTACGCGCTCACCACGGAGGCGAAGGAGGGCACCGAACGGGGCACCCTCCAGGCGCTCTACCGCCACCAGTGGCTGCACACCACCGACCCGCTCACCCCGTACTCCTACGTCTCGCCCCGCGGCACCATGAAGGTCCGCGAAGCGACCTCCTTCACGACCTCCCAGCCGGCCGCCGCCACCTTGCCCGGCCTCCCGGGAACCGGAGTGGACCCGGCCCGACTGCGCGGATACCTCAACGAGGTCGCCAACTCCTCCGACCCGTTCTCCGGTGCCGTCGACACCTACTGGACCGGCAAGGCCCTCGGCAAGCTCGCCCAACTCGTTCCGCTCGCCGACCAGATCGGCGAGGGAGCCGTCCGCGACAAGCTGCTCGGCCTGATCAAGGGGCGGCTCCAGGAGTGGTTCACGGCCGGAGGGGCCAACGAGTTCTCCTACGACCGGACCTGGAAGACCCTCACCGGCTACCCGGCTTCCTACGGCAGCGACACCGAACTCAACGACCACCACTTCCACTACGGCTACTACGTGTACGCGGCGGCGATCGTCGCCCAGTACGACCCGGCCTGGGCCGCCGACCCGGCCTGGGGCACCATGGTCAAGACCCTGGTCCGCGACACCGCCAATCCCAGTCGCGCGGACGGCGCCTTCCCGTTCCTGCGCGGCTTCGACGTCTATGCGGGCCACAGTTGGGCCAGCGGTCATCAGGGCTTCGCCGCCGGAAACAACCAGGAATCCTCCTCGGAGTCCACCAACCTGAGCGCGGCCCTCGTCCTCTGGGGCTCGGTCACCGGCGACACCACGCTGCGCGACCTCGGCACCTATCTGCTCACCACCGAGAGCGAGGCCATCGCCCAGTACTGGTTCGACGCCGACCAGCAGGTCTTCCCCGCCTCCTTCCAGCACGACACCGCCGGGATGGTGTGGGGCAGCGGAGCCGCCTACGCCACCTGGTGGACCGCGAACCCCGAAGAGATCCACGGCATCAACGTCCTCCCGGTGACCGGTGGCTCGCTGCACCTCGGCGGACACCAGGACGCCATCCGGCGGAACCTCGCCGAGATGGAACGCGAGAACGGCGGTCCCGCCGTCGAATGGCGCGACGTCCTCTGGGAGTTCCAGTCCCTCGCCGACCCCGCCGCAGCCAAGGCCAAGTGGGATGCCGGGAACGCCGGCTACGTCCCGGAGGCGGGGGAGTCCAAGGCGCACACCTACCACTGGATCACCACCCTCGACGGCCTCGGCGCCCCCGACGCCACGGTCACCGGATCGATCCCCACCTCCGCCGTCTTCGCCAAGGGCACCACCCGCACCTACGCCGCCCACAACTACGGCGCCACCGCCCGCACGGTGACCTTCTCCGACGGCAAGACCCTTTCCGTACCGGCCCGTTCCACTGCGACCGGCACCGGAACGGGGGGAACCGACCCGGGCCCGGGACCCTCCACCGGCAACACCTTCCAACTCCGTACCGGCGGCATCCTGACGACCGCCACCGGAGCGACCGCCGGCAGCGACACGATCGCCTCCGCCCAGGGCGCCAACCACGACGGCACCCCGCACGCGCCGCTCGTCTACGAGATCAGGGGCGTCAACGGCACGCTCAAGCCCGGTGGTTCGACCGTCTTCCGCCTCCAGGTGGACGCCGGCACGATCGTCGGCCTCGGCCAGCAGGCCCGCATCAGCTACGACCTCACCGGCGACGGCACCTTCGACCGGACCGAGACCTACCACTACTTCGCGACCGACCCGATCAACGGCTGGGAGGAGTACGGCCAGGCGCGCGGCCTGAAGTCCGCCACCGGAACGCTCGGCGACCTGCACGGCGGAACGGTCCGCCTGGAGGTGTGGAGCGCGATCGGCAACGGCGACTCACGGCTCCAGACCGGCACCGACCGCTCCGTGGTCGTCATCCCGTACGACTGACCCCGTCCTCACGGAAGACCGCGGCGGGCCCGGAGACACCTCCGGGCCCGCCGCCCCGCGCACGCCCTCGCACGGAGGGGCGCGCACGCCTCACGCGGAAGCGCGGCGGACCAGTGAGGTGGGCGTGATCACCGACCCGGGGATTTCCGGACCGGTTCCGTCGAGCAAGCGCATGAGCAGCTTCACCATCAACCGGCCCATGCCCTCGATGTCCTGGTGCACGGTGGTCAGGGCGGGCGAAGTCCTTTCGACCACCGAGGCCATGTCGTCGAAGCCGACCACTGCCACGTCCTCCGGCACCCGCACCCCGCGTTCCCGCAGGGTCCGCAGCGCGCCCGAGGCCATCAGGTCATTGGCGACGAACACTCCGTCGACGTCCGGTCGCCGGTCGAGCAGCTCCGCCATCGCGCGGGCCCCGCTCTCCTCGGTGAAGTCGCCCCGGCACAGCAGCCCGGGATCGGCGTCGAGGAGCACGTCCCGGTAACCACGGATCCGGTCGATCGCCGAGGTCTGGTCCGGGGGGCCGGAAATGTGCGCGATGGCCCGCCGGCCGAGCTCCACCAGATGGCGCACGGCCTCCCGGGCCCCGCCGCGGTTGTCGCAGTCGACGAACGGCACGGTCGGATCGGTCCCCGGAGCCGGGCGCCCACCGACGACCACCGGAATCCGGGCCCGCTCGATCACTGCCGGCAGCGCGTCGTCACTGTGCAGGGAGAACGCCAGCGCGCCGTCGACGTGCCCGCCGCCCAGATACCGCGAGATCCGTTCGTGGTCTCCCGGGCCTTCCACCCACAGCAGCACCAACTGAGAGTCGTGTGCGGTCAGTTCGCGACTGATCCCACGAACCTGCTGCTCGAAGAACGGATCCGAGAAGATCCGGAACTCGGGCTCCGCGATGATCACGGCCACGGCGCCGTTGCGGCGGGTCACCAGGGTCCTGGCCGCATGGTTCGGGACGTATCCGAGTTCCTCGACGGCCCTGCGCACCTTCTCGACGAGCGGAGCCCGGACTCCCGCACCGCCGTTCACGACCCGGGAGGCCGTGGCGCGGGACACCCCGGCGCGTGCTGCAACGGCTTCCAGCGTGGGGCGGGGCCCCGCGGTCTGCTCGGTCAAGACGGGCGCTCCTCGGGCTGGGCGTGGCGGACGGGTCGTGCGGACGGGTCGCCCGCGGTGGGGCGTGTGCGGTCCTGTGCGAACCAGGATATCTGTAGCGACCACCCCTCTGAGAGCGCTCCCAGTTCGATGCTGCGCTCGCGCGTCGCTGCTGCTCCGATCGGGGCCGCGGGGCGGCACGGCGCGGGTGCGTGCCCTTCGCGGGGCGCCGAACGCCGGACGGCGCCGAAGGCCGGGGCGGAGTGCAGGACCGGGGCGACGGGCCGGCTGCGACGAGAGCGGTGTGGACGTGCAGACCGGTGACGGTGCCGAGGACGACGGGAAGAGCCTCGTGGTGGCCACCGTCGGTGGCGTGGGGAACCGGGAGGGCCAAGCCGGCTCCGGGGGCGATCAGGGGAAGACCGTCACCAGGAACCCGGCGACGGCGAAGGGGGTACCACGATGCCTCCGGATCGCGTGAAAGGGCAATCAGGGCACGACGCGATAGTGGGTGGTCGAGCGCCGGTCGTCGGGCAGGAACCGAGGCACAGGCCCGGGCGACTCGTCACCACCGGCGTCAGCGCACGGCAGTTGGCGGCGCTTCCGTCGCGTCCGGATGGCTCGGTAGGTGCACATCCGGAATGTCATGCCCTCACCCGTCCCTCCGGTCACGGTCTCCACCGTGGGAGGGAGAGAACTCCACCGGTCAGGCTCTTTCCGGACCCTGCAGTGCCACGCGGCCGTCCGGCCGGCGCACATCGTTCCCGGCCGTGCGCACCGATTGCGGTGCTGACGACGGTGCCCCGCACGCCGAGGGCGGATTCTTGGGGTCCTCGCAACACCTGATGGCTTACGTAGTTGTCAGTAGATCACGCAGGCGCTCGGCTGGGGTTTTCCAGCCGAGCGTTTT